>JAYUBX010000094.1:0-2639 GCA_043740665.1 Candidatus Neomicrothrix sp. | reverse complement strand
GAGTCGCCCACCGCATCCACGATCTGGCTGTCAACACCTATGGCCTCGAGTCGAGCGACATCATCTTCGACGCGCTGACCTTCCCCCTCTCGACCGGCGACGACGACCTGCGCGGCGACGCCATGGCCACCCTCGAAGCCATCACCCGCATCAAGGCCGAGCTGCCCGGCGTGCACACGGTGCTGGGGTTGTCGAACGTGTCGTTCGGCCTCAAGCCGGCCGCTCGCCACGTGCTCAACTCCGTCTTCCTGCACGAGGCCGTCGCCGCCGGGCTCGACGCGGCCATCGTGCACGCGGCGCGCATCATGCCGCTCAACAAGATCCCCGAGGAGCAGCGTGAGGTTGCCCTCGATCTGATCTATGACCGCCGACGCCCAGCCGCCGACGGCCAGCCCGCCTACGACCCGCTGCAGAAGTTGCTGGCCGTCTTCGAGGACGTCAACGCGGCCGAGGTCGTGAAGGAAGACCGCACCGACTGGACCATCGAGCGGTTGCTCTCGCAGCGCATCATCGACGGCGACCGCGAGGGGCTCGAAGCCGACCTCGACCGAGCCCTGGGCCTGGGCATCACCGCCCTGGCCATCATCAACGACATCCTGCTGGCCGGCATGAAGGTCGTCGGCGAGCTGTTCGCCACCGGCGAGATGCAACTGCCGTTCGTGTTGCAGTCGGCCGAGACGATGAAGACCTCGGTGGCCTTCCTCGAACCCCACATGGAGAAGGACGACTCGGGCGGTAAGGGCCGCATCGTGTTGGCCACCGTCAAGGGCGATGTGCACGACATCGGCAAGAACCTGGTCGACATCATCCTGACCAACAACGGCTACGAGGTGCACAACCTCGGCATCAAGATCGGCATCGCCGAGATGATCGAGAAGGCGTCCGAGATAAAGGCCGACGCCATCGGCATGAGCGGGCTGCTGGTCAAGAGCACGCTGATCATGCGCGACAACCTCAACGAACTGAACGACCGCGGCCTGGCCGAGATCCCCGTGCTGCTCGGCGGTGCCGCCCTCACCCGCACCTACGTCGAGCGCGATCTGCGCGAGGTCTACGAGGGTCGGCTGTTCTACGGCAAGGACGCCTTCGAGGGCCTGCGGGTCATGGACCGGCTGGGCGAGCTCAAGCGGGGCATCGGTGAAGCCGACGATCCGGCCTGGGGCCGCGAGCCGAGCGAATCGAAGGTTGCGTCACGGCTCACCACCACCACGGGCGGCGACGGAGCCGGCGGTGACGAGGGCGTCGAGAAGCCGGACCGATCGCCCGACGTCGAGCTCGACAATCGGGTGTTCGAGCCGCCGTTCGTGGGCTCGAAGGTCGTGAAGGGCATCCCCCTCGACGACATCGCCGGCTACATCAACGAAACCGCCCTCTTCCGGAACCAGTGGCAGTTCCGGCCCGAGAAGGCGGCCGACGGCACGGTCGAGACCGACGTCGAGTTCAAGGATCGCATCCGTCCGATCCTGCGCTCACAACTGGCCGAGGCCAAGGCCGCCGACATGCTGGTGCCGCAGCTGGTGTACGGCTACTTCGCCGCCAACAGCGAGGGCGACGACATCGTCGTCTGGAAGGACGACACCCGCACATCCGAATGGCTGCGATTCTCGTACCCCCGCCAGAGCAAGCCACCGTGGATGGCGATCCCCGACTTCGTGCGGCCGATCAGCTCGGTCGACCCCGACTACGTCGCGTTCCACATCGTGACGATGGGTCAGCGCGTCAGCGACGTGACCGCCGGGCTCTTCGCCGAGAACAAGTACCAGGAGTACCTGTTGGTACACGGTCTCGGGGTCGAGATGGCCGAGGCCCTGGCCGAGTATTGGCACCACCGCATCCGCGAGGAGTGGGGCTTCGTCGCCGAGGACGGCCCCAGCCTGGCCGGGTTGTTCCGCCAGCAGTATCGAGGCGGCCGCTATTCGTGGGGCTACCCGGCCTGCCCCGATCTCGAGGACAACGAGAAGGTGGCCGAGCTGCTCGACGCCGGCCGCATCGGGATCCTGGTGAACGAGGAGACCGGGTTCCAGTACCAGCCCGAGCAGACGACGTCGGCGATCATCCTGCACCATCCGAAAGCGAAGTATTTCGTCGCCCGGTAGGGCGAGAAACCATTCGTCGCCCGGTAGGGCGAGCACCCAAGGGGAGGGCGTACCGCCATGTGGGGCTCGCATCATCCGGGCGAATCCGATCCTGGACCGCCGCAGCCCCCGCCGGCGGGGTGGGGGTTCCAGAAGGAGCGCGGACGTGTACGCGGCGCCACCCTCGGACGACCGAGGTCCGGTCCCGGCTCGGTGGCGAGGGTCGGCACCCGGTTCGCCGGTCTGCTCATGGACTTCCTGATCGTGCTGCCGTGGATCGCGTTCACCGCCCTGTTCCGGCACCGACACCTCGTCACGATCACGAGATCGGATGGATCGACGCACCAGCATCTCGTGTCGAATCGACCGACGACCGCGTTGGCGATCGTGTTCCTGGTTCCCCCCGCGCTCTACATCATCGGAATGATCGCCATCAGGGGCCGCACCATCGGCGAGCAAGCCATGGGCTTGCGGGTCGTGCGAGTCGCCGATCTCGTCCCCGTGGTCGAAGGCGCCGACCCCGGGGCCAGCCCCATGGCCTTGCCCGGCTGGCCAACGTCAATC
>JAYUBX010000093.1:0-3772 GCA_043740665.1 Candidatus Neomicrothrix sp. | reverse complement strand
CGGGGCGAGGGCAGCCACGCCAAGGCTCGCCGGGCCATGGATCACCTGCGCGATGCCGGGTTCGGGTCGTTCAAGATCAGCGTGGTCATGACCCGCGAGAACGTCGAGCAGCTTGACGGGTTCGAGGCCCTGGCCGACGAGTACGGCGCCGAGTTGCGGCTCACCCGCTTTCGCCCATCGGGTCGCGGGGCCGAGACGTGGCACGAGCTGCACCCCACCCAAGATCAGCAGCGCACCCTGTACTACTGGCTGCTCGAACGTCCGCACGTGCTCACCGGCGACTCGTTCTTCCACCTCTCGGCGTTGGGCGAGGCGCTGCCCGGGCTCAACCTGTGCGGTGCCGGTCGGGTCGTCTGCCTGATCGATCCCGTCGGCGACGTGTACGCCTGCCCGTTCGTGCTGCACGACGAGTTCAAGGCCGGATCGGTGCGCGACGCCGGCGGCTTCGGCACGTTGTGGACCGAGTCGAAGCTGTTCGCCGATCTGCGCGGGCCGCAGTCGGCAGGAGCCTGTGCTTCGTGTGGGGCCTACGACGCGTGTCAGGGCGGTTGCATGGCCACCAAGTTCTTCACCGGGTTGCCGCTCGACGGTCCCGATCCTGAATGCGTGAAGGGCCACGGCGAGACGGCCCTGGCCGGCACCGCCGTCGCCATGATCCCCGCCGCCGCCACGTCGGATCACTCGTGGTCGCCGGTTGTGCTCTCCAGATTGGGGAGCGCGCGGAACGGCGTGTGAAACTCAGCGGGTGAAGGTGCTCGAACCGCTGTCGCTGCGTGATCGCCAGTCGCCCAATCGGGTGCTGTTCGGTCCCCACGAAACGAACCTCGGCTTTGATCGGTCGATCGGTGAGCGGCACCTGGCGTACTACGAGCGGCGTGCGGCGGGGGGCGCCGGCCTGGTGGTCTGCGAAGAGGCATCGGTCCACGACTCGGATTGGCCCTACGAGCGCTGCCCGCTGGCCGCCGAATGCGGGCCGGGTTGGACGGCGCTGGCCGAGCGGGTGCATGTCCATGGGGCGCTGGCCATCGCCGCGATCGGTCACACCGGTGGTCAGGGATCGTCGGCCTACAGCCAGCGTCCGCTGTGGGCGCCCAGCGGCGTGCCCGAGGTCAACACCCGCGAGATGCCCAAGGTCATGGAGCACCACGAGATCGAGGCCGTCGTGCGGGGCTTCGGTGCTGCCGCCGATCTGGCGGCTCGCAGCGGACTCGACGGGGTCGAGGTCAATGCCGGCCAGAACAGTCTGGTGCGCCAGTTCTTGTCGGGGCTGACCAACCTGCGCGACGACGACTACGGCACCGATCGGCTGCGCTTCGCCCGCGAGGTGCTGCACGCGGTGCGGTCCGGTGTGGGTGGCGGCTTGGTCGGGCTGCGGCTTTCGTGCGACGAGCTGGCGCCGTGGGCCGGCATCGTGCCCGAGGCTGCGGCCGAGATCGCCGTCGCTCTGGCCCCGTGGATCGACTACCTGGTGGTGGTGCGGGGCGGCATCTTCTCCGTCGCCGCCACCCGCCCCGATGGCCACGACGCCCCCGGCTTCAACCTCGACCTGGTCGGTGCGATCCGCTCGGCGGTGCGTAGCGCCACCGGCGATCGGGTGCCGGTGTTCGGCCAGGGCTCGATCGTCGACATCGGCCAGGCCGAGTGGGCCATCGACGACGGCCGCTGCGATGCGGTCGAGATGACCCGGGCCGAGATCGCCGATGCCGACCTGGTGGCCAAGGCGGCGGCTGGCCACGTCGACCGCATCCGTCCCTGCATCCTGTGCAACCAGACCTGCAAGGTGCGCGACGCCCGCAATCCGATCGTCAGCTGTGTGGTCGATCCGCGATCGGGTCACGAGACGACCGATCCCGACCCGGCCGGAGCGTCGGCCGTCGCTCGTGACGTGCTGGTCGTGGGTGCCGGCGTGGCCGGGCTCGAATGTGCGCGGGTGGCCGCCGAGCGAGGTCATCGGGTCGTCGTCCGCGAGCAGGCGAGCGAGGCGGGCGGCATGGTGCGGGTCGTCGCGACCGGGGCCGGACGCGACCGGCTGGCCGACGTGGCCGACTGGCTGGTCGCCGAGTGCACCCGGTTGGGCGTCGTCATCGAGACCGGCGTCGACGTGACCGCCGCCGACGTGGCCGTTGCCGAAGCGGCCGGCACCCGAGTCGTGCTGTGCACCGGCAGCGTGGCCGGCGACCGCACCTACGACGTGGTCGACGACGCCGAACCGGTGACCGCCGACGCCGTGCTGGCGGCGATCCGGTCGGGTCGCATGGCCGATCTGGTGCCCCCCGGACCCGTGGTCATCTGGGATCCGATCGGCGGGCCCATCGCCGTCTCGGTCGCCGAGTCGCTCGTCGGCGCCGACGGGGTCACGTCGGTGACGCTGGTGACCCCTGATCTGATCGTCGGCACCATGCTGAGCCGGTCGGGCGATCTGGCCCCGGGCAACGTGCGGCTGGCCGGCGCCGGCGTCGAGTCGGTCAAGCGGGCGGTGCTCCGCGAGGTGCGCCCGGACGGAGCCGTCGTCGAGGATCGTTTCACCGGCGAGCGGATCGACCTCGCCGCCGCCATCGTGATCGATGCCGGCCCGATGCTGCCCGACGAACGGTTGTGGATCGCGTCGGGTCGTCGCTCGGTGCGAGCCGGTGACGCGGTCGCTCCTCGCACGATCTACGAAGCGGTGCTCGAAGGTCGCCGGGTCGCCCTCGACTTGGATCTGGGTCTGGTCGCGGCCGGAAGGATGGGTGGCTGACATGTCGGGCAGCCAGTACCGCTACCTGTTCAACCCGCTGCGCATCGGCCCGGTGACCGTCGCCAACCGCATCGTGTTCGCCGCCCATCTGACGAACTACGCCGAGCAGGGTCGGCCGTCTGAACAGCACGCCGCGTACTACGCAGCCCGAGCCGCTGGCGGCGCGGGTCTGATCATCACCGAAGAACATTCGGTCCACCCGACCGACTGGCCCTACGAGAAGATGATCCACGGCTTCCACGACGACGTGCTGCCCGGCTACCGCCGCATCACCGAGGCCGTCCACGCCCACGGCGTGCCGATCTTCGCCCAGATCAACCACAACGGTGGCCAGGCGTCGAGCATGTACACCCGGTTGCCGGTGTGGGGTCCGTCGCCGGTGGCCGACCCGCTGTTCCGCGAAGTGCCGAAGGCGATCGACCAGGCCGAGATCGACGAGGTGATCGCCGGCTACGCCGACGTGGCCGCGCGCTGCAAGGCCGGCGGCTTCGACGGCATCGAGCTGCAGTGCTCGCACTCGTCGATCGTTCGGGGCTTCCTGTCGCGGGCCACCAACCGACGCACCGACGACTACGGCGGCAGCCTCGAGAATCGGGCCCGGCTGCTGCACCAGATCGTGGCCGCGGTGCGCGCCGCGATCGGGCCCGAGCTCGCCCTTGGCGTGCGGTTGTGCGGCGATGAGCTCATCGAGAACGGCATCACCATCGACGAAACGGTCGAGGTGGCCCAGGCCGTCGAGGACCAGGGAATGGTCGACTACATCAACACGTCGATCGGGGTGGCGACCGCGTCGCTGTTCATGATCGAGGCGTCGATGCACATCCCGCCCGACTACGCCATGTTCATCCCGTCGGCGATCCGCAAGGCCGTCGACCTTCCGGTCGTGGGCGTCGGCCGGTTCAAGGATCCGCTGCAGGCCGAACGGGCGCTCGCTCAGGGTCATGCCGACCTGATCGGTGTGGTGCGGGGCCAGATCGCCGACGCCGACTTCGCCGCCAAGGCCCGCTCGGGTCATCACCACGACATCCGTCTGTG
>JAYUBX010000092.1:0-2516 GCA_043740665.1 Candidatus Neomicrothrix sp. | reverse complement strand
ATGGAAATGGTTCCTGTGGCCCGGGGGGCACTGCCCGTCAGGTGAGCATCCTTCAGTCCGACGCCACCGGCACTTGCCTATCGCAGGCAGTGGCGGGATGCTTCACTGCCCCAAACAACACCTTGATCACCTTCAGCGCACCGATCGTCGCTGGCGCCGTTAATTTCGCCGTTGCGCTCGACTTTTCCTCTGGCGTCGGCACCAGCACGTACTGGACTGCCCCGCTGATCCATCTCCCGTAGTTGCGAGGAGTCTCTGCGGCACCAAGTATTTCGGCAAAGGCATCCGATCCGAACCGCGACGAGTTCCCAAGCTGAAACGACCCCGATGTTCTCAGCCACGGGCCGAGTTGGGCTACGGGCACGGACCGCGCAACGTCACCTGGGTCAGGTCACTGCCGAGCGCAAGCGCACCCATCCGCTGATCGGACTCGAGGCCTCGTTGACGGTGACCGACCCCCGAGCTTGACGGAATCATGCCCCCAGAGCACCAGCGCCCCGACGATCACGACCGGTGCCCAGGTTCACGATGGGCCGGTAGTACACCTGCAGCTCGTGCTGCACCACCGGCCGGCGCAGTGCGTTCTCCAGGTCGAAGCGGTCCGCGGCCTGCACGCCCGATACCGGGTTCGAAGAACTGGTAGCGGCCGCGGCCCCTCGCCTTCGCCCAGTGCGTGGCGGCATCGGCGTGGCGGATGGGCGCTTTCGGATCAACGCTCCTCTCGGGGCCGCCGGTCGCGATGGCGATGCCGATCGAGACGCCGACGAAGACCTCATGCTCGTCGGGGTGCAAGGCGCGGATCATGGTGTGATCGGCCCGCTTGGCGATGACGACCTGGACGTGGTCCAGGTCGCAGAACAGCACTGCGACCGGAGTGTTCCGCCGCCGTGCCCGGCCGGGGGCGATCTCGAGGCGATCGATGAGAAGGGTGCGGTTCAGGAGCCGGTCAGCGAATCGTAGGTGGTCCCATGCTCGAGGCTGCGTTCAAAGGTCTTGCGCTGGCTGACGTCACGCAGTACCTCGGAGAGGTACTCGAGCACGTCGTTCTGATCGCGGTGGCCGAGGATCTGGGCCAGCATCGGCACGAATTCGTCATCGGCGTGCAACAGCTCAACCCCCGGTCCAACGGCCGCCCTCGGCCTTGGTGATCCCGACCGGGTGGTTCGTAAGGCTGAAGATGTCGGTGGGCTGTTCCCGCTCCCGATCGGACGCGAGCCGCTCGGACGCGTCACGGAGGCTTACGGCGATGCCCGCCTTTCGGGGTTGTCGGGTCGTGAGGCGCTCCCGACTATGGTCGATGCGGTGAACCCGTTCGCGCGCCGGCTCAACCAGGAATGGGTGCGGCGGTTCGGCGAGCGGGCGCGAAAGCCCGAGCCTGAGGTGCCATGCATCCCGTGTGCGCAGAAGGCCGGCGTGCGGCAGTTCTCGCTCAACCCGCCACCCCTCACGGAGATCGGTGACGACGACCGGCCCGTGCTCACGCCGGATATGGCCTTCACGTTCGTAGATGACGCGGTGGTGCTCTACCACCCGGCGGCGTCGGTGAGCCACATCCTCAATGCGAGCGCGGCGCTCGTGTGGGCCGAGGTCGATGATCAGCTCTCCGTGGGTGAGATCGTCGACGCGCTCACCCAGGCCACAGGTGTGGACCGGGCCGTACTCGATCGGGATGTCAAGGACACCCTGGGTCGGTTCCGTGTTTCGGGCATCGTGCGCTTTGACACCGACACCGGCACGGTCGAAGACGACACGACCGGCGCGGTGATCACGGTGGTCGACGAGCGTCCAGCGGCGTCGTGGACCGCGGTAGCCCGACGGATCCTCGACGAGCAACCGTGGCCGCTGGTCATCGGACCGGTCCAGGCCTCGGGCCTCGACCTGGTGGTGCGCACCAATGCCACTGCCGCGGCCGCCGGACTCCGCTCCGCTCTGGGGTCACTACCGCCCACGGGGCCCGGCGCGGCAAGCACGGGGGAAACCGCCGGCGGTCCGACCGTGGTGTCGCTGCTCGACCGCGGCCCGGGTCGAGCGCGCCGTCTTCGCCTCTACGTCGACGGCACACGTCGTTGGAGCGCCGACCGCCCGGAGGAGCTCTTGCACCGCGCGAGGGTCGAGATCAACCAGCTTGCGATCAACCGAACGGGGGGCCGGCTCCGGTTTCACGCGGGGGCCGTCGAGCGCGATGGGCAGGTGGTGATGATCGCGGGCGACAGCGGGCGGGGCAAGAGCACGCTGACCGCCGCGCTGGTGCAGCGGGGGTTCGCCTACCTCACCGACGAACTGGCGGCCGTCGATCCCGAGACGCTGGCCGTGCTCCCCTACCCGAAGGCGGTCGACCTGGACGTGGGGTCGCATGATCTGCTGGGGCTCGACCTCGAGTCGGGCGAGGACGTCACCTGGGCCCACAAGCGAGCCGTCACCCCCGGCCGCCTGGGCTCTGTCTCGCCTGGTGGCCGCCTCGTCCTCGTCGTATTGCTCAATGACGAGATCGCGACCGGCGCCAGGTCGGACGCCCC
>JAYUBX010000091.1:0-9163 GCA_043740665.1 Candidatus Neomicrothrix sp. | reverse complement strand
GCGACCTGCACCGATCGCGACCCGCCGGTGATGGCGCCGGACGCGATCAGATCGGTGTCGCCGTGGATGACCTCGATGCGGTCCATGGGGATGCCCAGTTGATCGCTCACCAGCATCGACCAGGCGGTGTCGTGGCCCTGGCCGTAGGGCGTCGAGCCGGTCTTCACCAGCACGGTGCCGTCGGGGCGCAGCTCGACCTCGCCGTATTCGGAACCCCCGCCGGTGACTTCGACGTAGACCGCGAGTCCGATGCCGAGGACCACCCGTTCGCCGGCATCGCGCCGGCGCTGCTGCTCGGCGCGCAGCCTGTCGTAGCCCGCCGCGTCGAGGGCCAGGTCGAGGGCCCGGGCGTAGTCGCCACAGTCGTACTCGGTGCCGGTTCGGGTCGTGTAGGGGAAGGCATCGGGGGCCAGCACGTTGGCCCGCCGGACGTCGGCCGGGTCCATGTCGATCTCGGCCGCGAACAGGTCGACGGCCCGTTCGAGGGCGGCGGCCGCTTCGGGGCGCCCGGCCCCGCGATAGGCGACGAGGGGGGTGGTCGTGGTGACGACGCTGGTCGATGAGAACTCGACGTTGGTCAGCGCATAGACACCGCTCGTCATCATGCGGGTCATCCAGGGCAGCAGCGCGCCCATGCCGGGATACGCGCCGGCGTCCTGCAGCACGTCGAGCTTGTAGGCCGTGATGCGCCCGTCGCGCATGCCGCCAATGGTGACGTGCTGGATCTGGCCCCGGCCGTGGCCCATGGCCGTCATGTTCTCGGTGCGCGTCTCGAACCAGCGCACCGGGCGGCCGGTGCGCCGGGCCAGTTCGCCCAACAGCAGCAGCTCGGGTGTCGAGCCGGCCTTGGCCCCGAAGCTGCCCCCGACGTCGGGACACACGACCCGCACGTCGGCCACGTCGAGGCCGTAGAGCTCGGCGATCGACGCCCGCACCGGGTGGGCGCCCTGGCAGCTCTGGTACTGCACCAATCGGCCGTCGTCGCCCCACCAGGCCACGGCGGTGCGACCCTCGATGGGGCTCGGGGCCAGCCGCTGGTTGACCATGCGTTGGCTGACGACGACGTCGCAGTCCGAGAAGTCGGCGGTGCGGTTGCGCGCCTCGATGCTCCAGATCACGTTCGACTCGGCCGCGTCGAACAGCTGCACCTCGCCGCCCAACGACGCTTCGGGATCGACGACCGCCGGCAACGGCTCGTAGTCGACGAACACGGCTTCGGCCGCGTCGGGACCCTGCTCGCGTCGTTCGGTGACGATGGCGGCGATGGGCTCACCGACGAATCGCACGACGTCGCGGGCCAGCAACGGACGCGCCATGGCCTGATCCATGGCCGGCGTCGCCGGTGGCAGGTCGGGCAGGTCGAGGTCGGCGGCAGTCACGATGGCCAGCACCCCGGGCAGGGTGAGGGCCTCGGCCACGTCGACCTCGAGCAGGCGGGCATGGGCGATGGTCGACCGCACGTAGGTGACGAAGGCCGCGCCGGGCACGGTGACATCGTCGACGTAGGTTCCGCCGCCGGTCAGGAACGCGGGATCTTCGCGACGCAGCACGCGATGGCCGAGGATGCTCATGGCCGCCGACGCTACCGGCTCACGACTCCACCGCAACCTTGGGTGTTTTTGCGCACCATGGCGCGCCTTTCCGCCCAAGGTTCGGGATGTGGAGCCGCCATCGCCGAGTGAATCGTGCAACGCTCGGCGTCCGAGGAGGACGATGCTCCCATGGATGAGCTGCGAGTGGATGAGTTGCGAGCCGTGACCGACTCGATGTTGGGCAAGATCACCAAGGAACAGCGGGCCGCGCGGTTCGACGTGTGGCAGACCTCGCTGCACAACCCCGACTTCGCCGAATACGCGCGCATCAGTGGGGCGCCCGGGATCCGCGTCGAGCGAGCCGACCAGCTCGGCGCGGCCCCGGCCGACGCCCTCGCCCATCCGGGCCCGGCCGTGGTGGACGTCGTCGCCGACGACGAGCTGATCTGATTCCACCCGGCGGTAGGGTCAACCGGATGACCACCCTGCCCGTTCGTCTGGTCGGCGACGACCTGGTGGTGCCCTGTCTCGATGGCGTCGAGCGGCCCTACCTGTCGCTCGACTCGGCCGCGTCGACGGCGGCCCTGCCGGCGGTGGCCGACCGAGTGACCGAGTTCCTGCCCTGGTACTCGAGCGTGCATCGGGGGGCGGGTTACAAGTCGCAGATGGCGACGGCCGCCTACGAAGAGGCCCGCGCCGCGGTGCTGGCCTTCGCCGGCCGCGCCGACACCGACGACATCGCCATCTTCTGTCGCAACACGACCGAGGCGATCAACCATCTGGCCTATCGACTGCGCCTGGGCCCCGACGACGTCGTCGTCACCACGGTCGCCGAGCACCACGCCAACCTGTTGCCGTGGGCCCGGCTGGGGGTGCCGCGCCGATTCGTCGAATGCGACGCCACCGGACGCTTCACCGTGGCCGACGTGGTCGCCGTCCTCGACCAATCGCCGGTGCCCCGCCTGCTGGCCATCACCGGTGCCACCAACGTCACCGGATGGCGGCCACCCGTCGACGAGATCATCGTCGCCGCGCACGCCCGGGGCGTACCCGTGCTGGTCGATGCCGCCCAGATGGCCGCCCATCGACCCATGCCGATCGGCGCGGACTTCCTGGCGTGGAGCGGCCACAAGATGTACGCGCCGTTCGGTGCCGGCGTGCTGATCGGCCCGCGCTCGGCCTTCACCGACGGCGACCCCTTCCTCGCCGGCGGCGGCGCCGTCGATCTGGTCGACCTCGACGAGGTGGTGTGGACCGATCCCCCCGAGCGCGAAGAAGCGGGTTCGCCCAACGTCATCGGCGTCGTCGCCCTCGCCGCTGCGGTGGCCGAGCTCGAGTCGATCGGTTGGCCGGCGATCGAGGCCCACGAACAGCAACTGGCGGTGCCGTTGCGGGCCGGGCTGGCGGCGATCCCCGGGGTACGGCTGTTGGGCCCACCGCTCGACGAGACCACGTTGGCGGTGGGCGCCTTCGTCGTCAACGGTCTGCACCACGCCCTGGTGGCGGCTCGGTTGTCGGCCGAGTTCGGTATCGGTGTGCGCCACGGCTGCTTCTGTGCCCATCCCTATCTGGTGCGCCTGCTCGGTCTGGCTCCTGACGAGATCGAGCGGTATCGCGCCGACGTGCTGGCCGGCGACCGCACCGCCATCCCGGGCGCGGTGCGCGCCAGCGCCGGCCTGTCAGTGACACCTGCCGAGGTCAGCCGCTTCCTCGACGCCGTGGCGGTGATCGCTGACGGTCGTCCCGCACCCGTCGCCTATCACCAGGATCCGACGACCGGCGACTATTGGCCCGAAGGTGAGTTCGCCCCTTGGTCGACCGGTGACCGTGCGCTCGGTGCGTCCTGCTCACGGGGCTGATATCGCCCGAATTGTCTTTCGGGCATGCACTCTCTCAACAAGACCGTGTTCACGTCGCGATGGCCACCACGTTGCTGGTACCGATGGCGCGGTGTTCCACACGTCGGACAGCCCGTCCGACACGTTCGCCTTTTACAAGACCAACCCTGACCTCACCGTCGACAACTCGCAGTCCGCCGGCGTCGGTCCGGCCTGCATCGGTTCGGTGGCGTTCACCGGCGCGTACACCGGGTGGGTCACCCTGTTGACGAAGGGTGGCTCGACCAACACGACCGGCATATCCGCCGGTTACTGACCAGGTCAGATGCCGGACTGGGCGGTGACCCGACCCGACGAGATGGCCTCGACGAGGGCGCGGTGGTCGACGTCGTTCTGGTCGGCGTAGGCCCGGGCGAACTGGGCGAGCGCCAGGTCGAACAGGTCGTTCTTGCCCAGGTACGCGCTGATGGCGATGGCATCACCCGAACGAGCGTGGGCCCGGGCCAGGGCCCAGCCGCACATCTGGCCGTAGATCTTCATGAGGTCGGCCGACATGAAGTCGAGATCGGCCGAGGCCTTCCAATCCCATAGCTGGCGCATGTAGTAGTCGTGCACCCGTCCGTCGATGCCGTCGACGTGCTGCCATCCAAGGAAGATGTCGCTGGAGGCCTGCATCAGCCGTTGGCCTTCGACGACGCGCTGGCCGTGGTTGGCGAACTGGCTCTTCCCGGCGTAGGCCTCGAGCACCGACGCTTCGGCTTCCTTGACCTGCAGGAACAACGGGTCGTCGTTGTCGCGACCGATGAGCAGTGCGACCCACGATCGGGTACCGACGCTGCCCACGCCGACGACCTTGCGGGCCAGATGGGTGAATCGATAGCCCTCGAGCAGGTGGCGTCGATCGCTCGTGAGGGAGCGGCGGTAGAGCCGGAGCGCGGCGTGAATTGAGCGTTCGAGCTCCTCGCGATCGAGGGTCGAGAGGACGTCTTCGGCCGGCACCAGCAGCGGAGGATTGCTGACGAAGCGCAGCTCGCCGTCGACCAGCTCGGTGAGCTTGGCCTTGGCCTTGAGGCGATCCTTGGACTCGGCTTTGGTGACGGCGCGTTGCAGGTCCTTGATCACCTGAGTGCCGGCCTCGCGGCCCCAGCGGCTGATCACCCCGTCGACGTTGAGCTCGGCGTACCAGATGTCGAGGTTGCTCATGCCGGCGAAGGTGCGGATCGCGTCGCGATAGGCACCGACGGCTTTGGTGACGACCGCATCGCGTTGCTTGGTGGAGAACTGGCGGCTGCGGCCAGCGATTTCGAGGCTGGCGGCCAGCCGCTTGACGTCCCACTCGAAGGGGCCGGGGTGGGTCTCGTCGAAGTCGTTGATGTCGAACACGAAGTTGCGTTCGGGCGAGGCGAAGCCGCCGAAGTTGGCCAGGTGGGCGTCGCCGCACAGTTGCACGTTGAGCCCGGATCGGGGGATCGCGCCGAGGTCGTTGGCCAGAATGGCGGCCGCCCCGCGGTAGAAGGCGAATGGCGACGCGGCCATGCGCCCGTAGCGGATCGGCACCAGTTCCTGCACCCGGGTGGCGGCCTGGCCTTCGAGGATGGCGACCGGGTCGGGTCGATCACTGGTGGGGGCCCACTCGCCGTGTGCGGCACGGGGGACGGCGGCGCGGGCCTTCTGGCCCTGGGTAGCCCGTTCGGACACAGTCAGATGGGTGACGCCGGCGGCGGTCTTGCTCTCGGTTGCTTCCACCTTGGTGATCTCCTTCGGGCGACGGCCCATGCGGGCCGCTCGCCCCGAACGCTAGGGCCTGCTGGTGACCCCGTCATCACCCGGATGGAGTGATGACATCGTCGGCCGCGAGGTGTCAGGATCGGTTCGATCAGTCTCTGACCACCTCGCCGAAACCCACAAGGACGTCCACCCGATGACCGTGCACGATCGCAACTCGATCCGCGAGCAGCTCGACGACTCGGTCTTCGCCGGCCAGGACTTGTCCAAGGCCATGCCCAAGTACCGGTTCCCGACCGACGAGATCCGGGCCGAGGATGCGTTCCAGGTGGTGAGTGACGAGCTGATGCTCGACGGCAATTCGCGCCAGAACCTGGCCACGTTCTGTCAGACGTGGGAAGAACCTGAAGTCCACAAGCTGATGGATCTGTGCCTCGACAAGAACATGATCGACAAGGACGAGTACCCGCAGACCGCCGAGATCGAGCGACGCTGCGTGCACATGCTGGCCGACCTGTGGAACTCGCCCGAGGCGGCCAACACGGTCGGCGTGTCGGGTATCGGCTCATCCGAAGCATGCATGTTGGCCGGCATGGCGGCCAAGTGGCGGTGGCGGGCCAAGCGGACCGCGGCCGGTCTGCCGACCGACAAGCCCAACATGGTGTGCGGCCCGGTCCAGGTCGTGTGGCACAAGTTCGCCAAGTACTGGGACATCGAGATGCGCGAGGTGCCGATGGCACCTGGTCACTACGCCATGGATACCGCCGACATGCTGGCCCGAGTCGACGAGAACACGATCATGGTGGTGCCGACCTTCGGTGTCACCTACACCGGCAGCTACGAGCCGGTGCAGCCGTTGTCGGACGCCCTCGACCAGCTGCAGGCCGATACCGGCCTCGACATCGACATCCACGTCGACGGGGCCAGTGGCGCGTTCTTGGCGCCGTTCTGTGCCCCCGGCGTGCGTTGGGACTTCCGGGTTCCGCGGGTCAAGTCGATCAGCACGTCAGGCCACAAGTTCGGGCTGGCCCCGCTGGGCGTGGGTTGGGTCGTGTGGCGCGACGCTGCCGAGTTGCCCGACGATCTCATCTTTCACGTCACCTATCTCGGTGGCGACATGCCGGTCTTCCAGATCAACTTCTCGCGGCCGGCCGGCCAGATCGTGGCCCAGTACTACGACTTCCTGCGGCTGGGACGCGAGGGCTACCGGCGGGTGCACCACGCGGCCTATGTGACGGGCCAGTACCTGGCCAAGGAGATCGTCAAGCTGGGTCCGTTCGACCTGCTCTGCGACAGCAGCCCCGAGACCGGCATCCCAGCCGTGACGTGGAAGCTCAAGGATGGCGCCGACCCCGGCTACACGCTCTACGACCTGGCCGACCGGTTGCGCGTCCGGGGCTGGCAGGTGCCGGCCTACCCGCTGACCGGCACCGCATCCGACATCGCCGTGCAGCGGATCCTGGTGCGCCAGGACGTCAGCCGTGACCTGGCCAACATCCTGCTCGATGATTTCCGCACGGCGGTGGCCCACTTCGACAAGCACCCGGTCGCGGTGGCCATGACCAAGGAAGAGTCGAGCGGCTTCAGCCACCTCTAGCCACCCGTACTAGTCCGAGGTGCCCTCGCCGGGCAGCAGGTTCTTCTGGTCGAGGTAGTAGAGCAGGCCCAATGACGGCAGGACGATCACCACGGCCAGCCCGAAGGCCACCATCACCGCGTCGAGGGTTCCGGACGGCGCGGCCGTCTGCGACACCGACATCGATTCGGGGATCACGTAGGGCCACTGGGCGACCCCCCACGCCAGCACCACGCTGGCGACGGCCCCGATCGACAGCAGTCGGGCGTAGTGGTGCGCCCCGCGGATCAGCAGCACCAGTGACCCGACACCGCAGGTCGCCGACGCCAAGACCAGGGGCAGCGCGCGAGACGTGAGGCCGTCGTAGAGGTAGGGGGCATCGGCGTGGATCACAAAGATGCCCCCGAAGGCCACCAGGCCGGCGACGACCGCGGCCACCACGGCCCGGTGCCGGAAGTACTCGACCATGTGCTGGTCGTCTTGGCGGCGGGCGTCCCACACCAGGTACACGGCCGACAGGTAGGCCACGGCGGCGACGGCGAGCACGCCGCCGAGGATCGATGTGGGATTGATCCAGCTGTGCACCGGGTCGCCGGCGACCCCGCCCGCCGGCACCCGTCCGGTGGCGATGGCCCCGGCGACGGCACCCATGCAGAACGGCACGATCACCGACGAGATGGCGAAGGCGGCGCCGAAGTTGCGGCGATCACGGGTGCGAAAGACGGCCTTGCGGAAGGCGAAGCTCGAGCCTCGCAGCACGATGCCGAACGCGGCGATGGTGAGCGGCACGAAAAGGGTGAGGGTGATCGACGCGTAGGCCATGGGGAACGCCGTCCACAGCACGACGAAGCAGAAGATGAGCCAGACGTGGTTGGCCTCCCACACCGGGCCGATCGAGTGGTCGATGATCGCTCGCGGCCGTTCGCCTCGCTCGGCCCCACCGGCCAGCAGGTCCCAGAAGCCGGCGCCGAAGTCGGCCCCGCCGAACAGGGCATAGGCGGTGACGCCGACGAACAGCACGACGGCCACGACCGTGCTCACGGGGCGGGCACCTCGCTGGGCCCGTAGGGCACGTCGCTTTCGTCGAACTCGGTTTCACCACGGAACCGACGGCTCATGCCGCGCATGACCAGGATGGTGGTGACCCCGACGCCGATGTAGAGCGCGACCACGCCGACGAACGTGATCCAGACCCCGGTGTTGCCGGTCGCTGCGTCCTCGACCTTCATGTAGTTGTAGACGATCCACGGTTGGCGGCCGACCTCGGTCGTCACCCAGCCGGCCTCCATGGTGATCACCGAGAGCACGCCACAGCTGGCCGCGATGCGCAGGAACCAGCGCGACGTCGGGATCTGGCGTCGCCTGATCCAGTAGATCCCGAACCACGCCGAGAGCAGAAACAGCAGGGTGCCGAGGCCGATCATGATGTCCCAGGCCAGGTGCACGGTGTTGACCTGGGCGATGGTCGGTTCGTCGCCGACCGGCACCGTGTTGAGCCCCTGGACGACGGTGGCCTGGCCGGTGCGCGGGTCCGACAACCACGATGCCAGCCCAGGTATCGGCAGGCCGCCGGTTACGGTGCCGTCGCTGTTGAGGTGACCCAACAGCGTCTCGGGCACGTCATTGCTGGTCTGGGGCACCAACTCGATGGAGGCGAACTTCACCGGTTGGTTGCTGTAGACCCACGTGGCCAACTGATCGCCCACGAGCATCTGGATCGGGGTAGCGATGGCGGCGACGCTGAAGGCGATGGTGAAGCCAAGCCGGTGGTAGCGGTCGTTGCGACCGCGCAGCATGCCCATGGCGTAGACCGACGCCACCAGGAAGCCCCCGACGATGTAGGCCGCCACCACCATGTGGGCGGCTTCGAGCGGCATGCCCTTGTTGAAGATCACGCCGACCGGGTCGACGGCGACGACGTTGCCGGCCGGGTCGAGGGTGAAGCCCGACGGCGAGTTCATCCACGCGTTGGCCGCCACCACGGAGATGCTGCCGAACACCCCGGAGATCACGATTGGTACGCCGGTCCAGAAGTGGGTCCACGGCTTGAGCCGCCGCCAGCCGTAGATGTAGATGGCGACGAAGATCGCCTCGGTGAAGAAGAACAGGCCCTCGAATGCGAACGGCACCCCGAACGCTCCGCCCCACTTGCCCATGAAGCGGGGCCACAACAGCCCGAACTCGAAGCTCAGTACGGTGCCGGTGACGGCTCCGACGGCGAAGGTGACCGCCATGTACTTCGACCAGCGCTGCGCCAACAGCAGGGCGTCGGCGTCGTCGTGGCGTACGGCCTTGTAGTTGGCGATGAGCGTGAGGAATGCCCACGACACGCCCAGCGGAACCAGGATGATGTGGAAGGCCAGGGTGAACGCCATCTGGGACCGCGCCCAGGTGACCGGGTTGACCGCCAGGACGAGGGCGTTCACCTGATTGGTCACACGGCGGCGCGGCTGGCCTGGCTGAGCACGTAGCCGGACCACAGCAGGATCAGC
>JAYUBX010000090.1:0-4234 GCA_043740665.1 Candidatus Neomicrothrix sp. | reverse complement strand
TTGTCCTCGGCCGCCACGATGTACTGGTCGATGATGATCTGGGCCCCGTTGATGAAGTCGCCGAACTGCGCCTCCCAGATCACCAGCGCGTCCTTGTTGCACACCGAGTAGCCGTACTCGAACCCGAGCGCAGCGTATTCGGACAGCAGCGAGTCGTAGATCCAGAACTGGGCGTCGTCGCGAGCCAAGGCCCGCAGCGGCGTGTGCTCCTCGCCCGTCTCGTAGTCGGCCAGCACGCTGTGGCGATGCGAGAACGTGCCTCGGCGCGAGTCCTGGCCGGCCACCCGAACCGAGGTACCTTCGTAGAGCAGCGAGCCGAACGCCATGGCCTCGCCCAGCGCCCAGTCGACCTCGCCGTTGGCGAACATCTGGGCCCGGGTCTCGAACTGCTTGGCCAGCTTCGGGTGGACCGAGAACCCCTCGGGCGTGGTGTTGAGGGCTTGGAAGATGGCGTCGACCTCGTCGCGGGGGATGCCGGTGTCGACGTGGGGCAGCACGCCGATCGACGGGGGCGCCGGCTTGGCGCGGATGCCATCGGGCGGCGCGTGCAGGCGAGTGTCCTCGAGGGCGCCCTGCAGGCGGCTCTGGAAGTCGTCGAGCGCCGCTTCGGCCTCATCGAGACTGATGTCGCCCCGCTTGACGAGCGCCTCGGTGTAGAGCTTGCGCACCGACCGGCGGGCGTCGATGCGCTTGTACATGAGCGGTTGGGTGTAGCTCGGGTCGTCACCCTCGTTGTGCCCATGGCGGCGATAGCAGACCATGTCGATGACGACGTCCTTGTTGAACTCCTGCCGATAGGCAAAGGCCATGCGGGCGACACGCACGCAGGCCTCGGGGTCATCGCCGTTCACGTGGAAGATGGGCGCCTGCACCATCTTGGCCACGTCGGTCGGGTACTCAGATGATCGGGCCGAGTCGGGGGGCGTGGTGAAGCCGAGTTGGTTGTTGATGATCAGGTGGATCGTGCCGCCGACCCGGTAGCCCTTGATCATCGACAGGTTGAGCGTCTCGGCGACGACGCCCTGGCCGGCAAATGCAGCGTCGCCGTGGATCAGGATCGGCAGCACCGGATAACGCCCAGGCGGCTCGATGAGGTCCATCTTGGCGCGGGCCATGCCTTCGACGACCGGGTCGACCGTCTCGAGATGCGAGGGGTTGGCGGCCAGCTCGACCTCGATGGTGTTGCCCGCCCGACTGACGAACGTGCCGGTCTGCCCGAGGTGGTACTTGACGTCGCCCGAGCCCTGCGTGCTCTCGGGATCGACGCTGCCCTCGAACTCTTTGAACAGCTGCTCGTAGGACTTGCCGACGATGTTGACCAGCACGTTGAGTCGACCGCGGTGCGCCATGCCCATGACGACCGAGTCGAGATGGCCGTCGGCGGCATCGCCGATGACCGCGTCGAGGATCGGGATGGCCGACTCGGCCCCATCGATGCCGAAGCGCTTCTGACCGAGGTACTTGGTGCCGAGGAACTTCTCGAGGGCCTCGGTGGCGTTGAGCCGTCCGAGGATGTGGCGTTGCTCGTCGGCCGAAAGCGGCGCCGACGAGTTCTCAACTTGGTTCTGGATCCAGGCCTTCTCGCCGGGTTCCTGGATGTGCATGTACTCGATGCCGATGGTGCGGCAGTAGGCGTCGCGTAGCAGGTGCATGAGATCACCGAGCGGCATGCGGTCGCGGCCACCGATGCCGTTGGTGAGGAACTCGCGGTCGAGATCCCAGATGGTCAACCCATAGGTGGCCGGGTCGAGCTCGGGGTGCATCACCGGGTCCTTGGCGGCCAGCGGGTCGAGGTCGGCGATGAGATGGCCGCGCACCCGGTGGGCGTTCACCAGCTGATCGGCCTTCATCTGCTTTTCGAGCATGGCGTGCTCGTGGTCGATCGGGTTGATGTCGCGTCGCCACTGCACGGCCTCGTAGGGCACGCCGATCGAGCGGAAGATCTCGTCGTAGAAGCCGTCCGCGCCCAGCAGCAGTTCGTGGACCCGCTTCAGGAACATGCCCGATTCGGCGCCCTGGATGATGCGGTGGTCGTACGTCGACGAGATGGTGATGATCTTCGACACACCCAGGCTGGCGAGGGTCGCCGGGTCGGCTCCCTGGAACTCGGTCGGATAGTCGAGGGTGCCGACGCCGACGATCACCCCTTGGCCGGGCATGAGCCGCGGCACCGATTGCACAGTGCCGATGGTGCCCGGGTTGGTGAGGCTGACGGTGACCCCGGCGAAGTCGTCGGCGCTCAGCTTGTTGTTGCGCACCTTGCGGATGATTTCTTCGTACGCGGTCCAGAAGCCGCGGAAGTCGAGGGTGTCGGCGTCGCGGATGCAGGGCACCAGCAACGTGCGGCCGGTCTTCTTCTCGATGTCGACGGCCAGGCCCAGGCCGAGGTGCTCATGTCGCAGGATGCGCGGTTTGCCGTCGGCGTCCTCGAGGTAGGCGGCGTTCATCGCCGGCATCGTGTCGGTGATGGCCCGCACCACCGCGTAGCCGATGAGGTGGGTGAAGCTGAGCTTGCCGCCACGGGTGCGACCCAGATAGCCGTTGATGATGCTGCGATTGACCTCGAGCAGCTTGGCCGGCACCTCGCGGAAGCTGGTGGCGGTGGGCACCTCGAGGCTGCGGATCATGTTGGCGGCGATGAGCGCGGCCGCGCCCCGCAAGGGCTCACCCCCGAGCTCGGCGGCGGTCACCGGCGCAACGGGCGCGGCGGCGGGGACCGCAGTGAGCGGAGCCTCGGTCGGAGCGGTGATCGCTCCGACCGCGCTCACCGTGGGCAGACCGTCGGGTCGATAGTCGTGGAAGAAGTCCTGCCAGCTCTCGCTGACCGATGACTGGTCGGCGAGGTACTGCTCGTACATCTCGTCGACGAGCCACGCGTTGGGTCCAACAGTGGGGGGGAGATTCTGATCGTCAGCCACGAACTTCGATGCTACCGGCGCGCCCGATGCCCCAGGAACGTGGACGTCCGGATCATTTGGGGTCAGGCAGCAGATCCGGCCGGTACCACGGCCCGCTTGCCGCGAAGATCGGGTGTGGTGGCTCGCAGCACGTCATCGGGGACCTCACCTCGGGACACCCAACCGCGCTGATCGGCCCAGACCAGCAGCGGCGGCAGCACGGTGAGCGCCGACAGCAGGGCGATGGCGACGTTGAGGCCGACCACGATGCCAAAGTCGCGCAGCAGCGGCAGTTGTGATGTGGCGATGACGGCGATACCGGACACCGCGGTGAGGCCCGAGACGATGAACGCACGTCCGGTTCGGGCGGCCGCCACGTCGACCGCGGGGCGAGGCTCAAGGCCCCGACGTCGCTCCTCGAGATAGCGCAACAGCATCAGCGACGTGAACTCGGTGCACGCGGCGACCACGAGCGGACCACCGACGGCCGTGATGGGGCTGAGCTTGAGGTCGAGTCCCCACGCGACCAGGTTGGCGGCGCCGACGGCGATGAGCACCGGCACCAGTGACAGCAGCGATCGCACCAGGCTCTTGAGCCGGATGGCCAGGAAGATGCCGACGAACAGAATCGACAGGTAGGTGAGCAGGGTGCGGTTGCCGGTCAGGTTCTCGAGCAGGCCGACGCCGACGACGGCCAGGCCCGACGGTGTCGCCGACACCCCCGGCGGCGGCGAGGCATTGGCCCGGATGCTGTTGACGATGACCTTGCGTTCCTCGAGCGACCCCGGGCCGTAGCGATAGATGATGTTCATGGCCCCGGGTTGCGGGCCGGTTGGGGCGACCTGCGAAGCGGGAGCGTTGGCCAGCGCAACGGTCGACAGCCGAATGTCGACCGGGGCCAGGTCATAGCCGCCGCGCACGTCGGCGGGGGTGGCGTTGACGGTCTGCGCGCCGGGAACCTCGATCAGGTAGTCCATCGTGGCGACCACGCTCGACGCGCCGAGCAGGGTCTCGGGGAACTTGTCGATGTTGCGACTGGTCATCGAGCTCACGTAGTCGACGGATTCCTTCGAGAACACGTCGTCGCTCTTGACGAAGATGCCGAGTTCGGAACTGGCTCCGGTCTGGGTCTCGACCGTGCGGAAGTCCTTGATGGCCTGCGAGCTCTGGTTGACCCACTGCACCGGGTCGCTCTGCAGGGTGATCTTGCTCTCGACCGACAGGCCGCCGAAGAACACCGCGAAGCTGGCCACCGCGAGCAGGGGTCCGGCCCACAGGGGCATGCTGCCGAGCTTGACGGTGAGGCGACCCAGGAAGCCCTCGCGGAAGTCCTTGGC
>JAYUBX010000089.1:0-5646 GCA_043740665.1 Candidatus Neomicrothrix sp. | reverse complement strand
GCCACGTGCATGGGGCTGCGGGGAAACGCGATGGCCACGTTCGAGTACACGGTCAGGTCGGTGGCGGCCGCCGCCAGCGTCAGCGGCACGAACACGTCGCCGATGCCTTCGAAGGTGAACACCCCGTCGAAGCCGAGCTCGGCCAGTGATCGGGCCTGGTCGGCCGCGTGGGCGGGGTCGGCGAGCAGCACGGTGTCGATCTTCACGCCGATGAGCATGGCATCTGGCGAGGGCCCCAACGCGCCCGGCGACGGTCTACGCTCGCCGGCGGGAGTCAGCTGCTGATCGTCCTTGCCGTGGTGGTGGCCGTCGCCGCCGCCGTGCGCTCGACCTGGTCGCCGTGCGGCCTGTCGATGTTGTCGACCATCACCCCGTTGGCCGAGCGGGGTCGAGGTCGACGGTTCGCCTCGACCGCGGCCTGGTTCGTGGTCGGCGCCGTCGTCGGCGGGCTGACCCTGGGGGCCGGCGCCGCCCTGCTCGCCGTGGCCTTGCACGCGACCGGTTTGTCGGTGACCGCGGCCGTCACCATCGGTGGGGTGGCCGCCCTGATCACCGCTGTATCCGACCTGCGCACCTTTGGTGTGGCCCTGCCCAACCATCCCCGCCAGGTCAACGAGCGCTGGCTCGACCAGTACCGCTCGTGGATCTACGGCGTCGGGTTCGGCTGGCAGATCGGGGTCGGACTCTCGACCTACATCATGACCGCCGCGGTCTATCTGGTCATTGTGCTGAGCGCGCTGACGGCCAGTCCGGTCACGGCGCTGGCCATCGGCGGTCTGTTCGGATTGGTGCGGGGCCTGGCCATCCTGTTGGCGTCGGGCATCACGTCGCCCGCTTGGCTGCGCTCGTTCCATCGCCGGTTCGCGGCGTGGGCCGAGCCGGTGCGCCGTGCGGTGATCGGCGTGCAGCTGGCGGTCGCAGTGGTGGCACTCGCCGCGGTGGGTGGTGCGGTCGGCACGCTGCTGGCGTTGCTCGCCGTCGCAGCTGTGGTGGCCGTGAGCCTCATCCGCCCCCCGAAACTGGGCACCAAAACGGACGTTATCCGGCCTGCAAGGATGCCCGGTTTGGTTAAGGGAGGGCGGTGAGGGCGATCTGGGCGCCGGGGCGCGAGCGTAGGCGTCGCCCGATCACGGCGACGCGGTCGACGACCTCGGGCCGGCGCACGGCGGCGACGGCGTCGGCCAGGGCGGCGGGGGTCAGCGCGTTGGGATCGAGTACGACCCCGACGCCGGCCGCTTCGATCGACGCCGCACCGGCGAACTGATCGGTCGACAGGGGCAGCACCACCAGTGGCACGCCGGCCCGCAGCGCCTCGGTCACGGTGTTGTTGCCGCCGTGGGTGACGACCGCGTCGACGTGGTCGAGCAAGGCCACCTGGGGTAGGACGGGGGCGATCAGCGCTCCGTCGGGTGGCTCACCCAACTGGGTCGGCGACGTCGATCCGTGGGCCAGAGCGAGGGCCCAGTCGCCGGTGCGGGCGGCAGTGACGGCGGTGCGCAAGATGTCGTCGCGGGCCCCGAGAAACGATCCCAGTGAGACGAAGACCCGGGGCCCGTGGCCGGTGGGAAGGGTCACCGGGCCGAGGTCCTGATCGCGGGCCAGCGAGCCGACGAACACGGTGCCGTTGGGGGTGATCCGGTGGGTGTTGTGCAGCTCGGCCGGATAGTTGTAGAGGGTCACCGCGCCGGCCCGACTGAAGGCGTCGATCAGCGCTGGACGATGTGGGGCGCGCCGGGCCAGCACGTCGTTGGCCGCCGCGGTGAACTGGTCGGCCACCCGGCGGCTGAGCTGTTCGAGTTGGTCGATCTCGTCGGGCGAGGGCCGCACTGCGTCGGGCCAGGCCCGGGGCAGGCCGTAGAGCTCGCCGGGGGCGGGCAGCGCGGTGGGATGGCCGAGCACGACCGACGCGGCCGGCACGTCGAGGGCATACAGGGCCAGGGTGGCGCCGAAGGCGATGTGGTCGACCACGACCGCGTCGGGCTGCACGGTGTCGACGATGGCGGCGATGTCGTCGAGCACCCGGTCGGCTTCGAACAGCAGGTCGTGCTGACGGCTGACCGCCTGATAGGTCAGCGTCGCCGCCGGCCCCAGGCGGGTGGCGTCGAAGAAGGCGCGCAGGTGGGTGTCCTCGCCGCTGACCTGGTCCTCGACCCGGATGGTGCCGGCGTTGTGGCCCCGGCCCAGTCGCAGCGGCAGCCACGTCAGGCCGGCGGCGACGACCAGCGGCCGCACCGCCTCGCCGGTGGCGAACCACACG
The DNA here is from genome assembly GCA_043740665.1 of Candidatus Neomicrothrix sp. Classification (GTDB taxonomy): domain Bacteria; phylum Actinomycetota; class Acidimicrobiia; order Acidimicrobiales; family Acidimicrobilacustridaceae; genus UBA4742. Next base: position 3,389 of record JAYUBX010000089.1, on the reverse strand, counting down.
TCGTCGCCCCGTTGGCGCGCCGCGCTGGCGATCTCGAGCAGGCCGTAGGCGTGCGAGGCGTAGTCGGGGCAGATGACGAGCAGCTTCACCGCCGGGTGCCGACCAACTGGTACTCGGGTTCGAACGGACCGGCGTCGATCAGTTCACTGTCGATCAGCTCGGCGTAGAGATCGCCGAGGCGTTCAGCCATGGTCGAGACCGACAGCTCGTGGCGCACGAAGGCGCGGGCATCGGCGTGTCGCTGGCCGTCGGGGGCCACGTCGGCGGCGGCGAGGATGGCGTTACGCAGTGCCGGTACCGAGCGGGTGTCGGTCACCCAACCGTTGATGCCCTGGTCGATATAGGTCGAGGCGCCGCCCCGCTCGGGGGCGACGACCACCAGTCCGGCGCCGAGGGCTTCGACGATGGCCAGTCCGAACTCTTCCTTGTCGCTGGCGGCGACATAGACGCCGTCGTGGGCCGCGGCGTGCACCAACACGTCGGCCACGCCCTCGGGGGGCACCTGGCCGGCCTGCACCAGGCCCGGGCTGGTTGTGGCGGCGGCGATCAGGTCGAGGGTGGCCCGCTCGGTGGGGCTGGGGGCGGCCAGGTCGCCGCCGACGATCACCAGGTTGAAGCGGTCGGCCAGGTTGGGGTCGTCGGCCCAGGCCGCGGCCAAGCGGTGGGGCCCCTTGAGGGGATGCAGCCGTCCCACGGTGACGAGCCAGGGGCGACTCCGGCGCTCGGCCGGCAGCGCGGCCAGCACGGCGGTGACGGCCGCTGCGGTGGTCGTGACCGCGCCCGAACTGACCCGCCGGGTTTCGGCCCGGTCGAGCACGGCGGTGTCGACGCCTTCGGGGATGACGGCGATCGGGCTGGTGTCGGGGTCAGCGTCGAGCCCGAGCAGTTCGTCCAGGTCGCGGCGCAGCCCCGGGCGGGGCAGGGCCACCACTCGGTCGGCATAAACGGCCAGCCGCTCGACCAGGCGGGCACGGAACCACAGGTGCTCGGTCGCGTCGGCGGCACCGAATCCGGCCCGGTCGAGCTGGCCGTCGCGCTGGTGGGCGGCGATGACGGCGTGGGGGTCGGGCGCGACGGTGAACACCACCCGGTGGCCCAACTGGCGGGCGACGGCGGTGGCGGCCAGGGTGCCGACATCGGCCATGCGCACGTGCCACACGACGGGCCCGGTCAGGGTGGCGGCCATGCGGGTGAGCTCGCGCTCGATGGCGACGCGGTGGATCCAGGCGTCGGCCAGGGCGATGTCGACCGGTTCGCCGTAGCGCACGCGGGCCAGGCGGTGGCCGGGGGCGAGGGGCTCGTCGCTGGCTTCCCACGAGGTGGCGGTCGGGTGGGCCCGGGTGACGGTGACGACCTCGGCGATGGCGTCATGCTGGGCCAGGTCGGTGCCGAGCGAGCGCAGCAGGCTGGCGATCCCGCCGGCGTCGCCGGCACCCAGGCGTGACCCGGTGGCATCGAGTCGGGCATGCAGGAACGGTTGGATCACCGTGATGGGCGTGCCCGGCGGGGTGGGCCGCACCGGCTCGATGGGGCGTCGGGCCCGGGCGGCGGCGTCGAGGGTGTCGACCAGGCGCAGAGCGGCGGCCAGATCGGTGTCGGTGGCGGTGAGCCGGCGGCGGATCTGCTCGGCGATGGGCGGGCCGGCCCACACCGACCACTGCACCAGGGTGCGCTGGGCCAGCATGGCCTCGAACTCACCGGCCATGACCTGATCGATCAGGGCCGGGATCACCCCGAGGTCGGGGATGCGGCCGCCCAGCACCCAGGCTGCGTGCCCGGCGATCGACCGGTCGCCGGCCTGTACCAGCCGGGCGAGGGTGGCATCGGCCTGGTCGTCGGCCACCCGGCCGATGGCGTGGATGGCGCCGAGGGCGGTGAGGGCGTCGCCCTGGTCGAGTCCGTCGACGATGGCCCGGTCCAGCAGTCGGGCCGTGGCGGCGGGGTCGGGGCTGAGGGCGGCGGCGTGGCCCAGATCCTCGCTCCGGCGCAGGCCCTGGGTGATCGAGGGGGTGTCGATCAGGGCTCGCAGCGCGTCGCTGACGGAGCCATGACGAAGGTCGGAAGCAGGGCGCACCCCCTTCACTACCGCCAATCTTGCTCAAATATTCCTAATTAACACTAAATCATGGATGGGGTGGCAACCGTGAACTAGAAGTCCAGTAACTGTTACTGACCACATAGTTCTCATTCGTTCGGTCAGGTGGTGGGCCAGAGGCGGTCGCGCAGGCCCGATGCTCGGGCGATGGGATGGTCGATGGCGGCGCGGATCGCCGCCTCGCTGCCGACGATGGTGACCTGTTCGCGGGCTCGGGTCACGGCCGTGTAGAGCAGTTCGCGGGTGAGGATCGGCGAGGCCGCCGGGGGCAAGGACACGACGGCGTGGGGGAACTCGGATCCTTGGCTCTTGTGGATGGTCATGGCCCACCAGGTCTCGACGCGGTCGAGCTGCGACGGCGACACGAACCGCAGGTCGGGCACGCCCGGAAAGGCGACGGCCAGGGCGTCGTCGTGGGTGACGACCAGCCCGGTGTCGCCGTTGGCCAGCCGGTTGGGATGGTCGTTGGCCGTCACCATGATGGGCCGGCCGACATACCAGAGCTTGGTGTGGCGGAAGCCGGGCACGGCCAGGGCGACGGCGTCCTCGATGCGTGTGGTCCAGTCGTAGAGGCCGAACGCTTGGTGGCGGGTGGCAGCCAGCACCTTGATGCGGGTGGCGGCCAACAGTCCGGCGGCGGCGTCGCCGGCGGTGGCGGCGGCGACCACGTCGGTGGCGGCTTCAACGACCTGGCCGACGAGGGCGGTCACCGCGGCGGTGTCGGTGTCGCGAACCCAGACGGCGTCGGGGCGCTCGTCCTGCAGCACCTCGAAGGCGGCGTCGGCGTCGCCGTGGCGCACGGCGGCGGCCAGGGCGGCGATGGCCGAGTCGGCCCGGAACCGGCGCGATGTGGTGAGGGTGGTGACCCGACCGGCCAACGGATCGAGGGCAAGCCGGGTGGGGTCGGGGTTCTCGGGGCCGACCACGTCGCTCATCACCGAACCGGCTTCGATGCTGGCCAGCTGGAACGGGTCGCCGACCAGCACCAGGCCGGCGTCGGGCCGCACCGCGTCGAGCAGTGACGCCATGAGCGGCAGCGACACCATCGAGGCTTCGTCGACCACGACCAGGTCGTGGGGCAGGGGACTGTCGGCGTTGCGGCGGAACCCTCCGCTGGGGCTGCCCCCCAACAGCCGGTGGATGGTGGTCGCCGTCGTGGCCAGCAGGGCGTCGGCTACGTCGGTGTCGAGCACGCCTTCGGCCTGGGCCTCGGCGACAGCGGCGTGCAGGGCCTCGGTCATGCGGGCGGCCGCCTTGCCGGTGGGGGCGGCCAGGGCTACCTCGAGGGTTCGGT
>JAYUBX010000088.1:0-2568 GCA_043740665.1 Candidatus Neomicrothrix sp. | reverse complement strand
TGCTCGAACTGGTCTTCATCGGGTTCTACGGACGCCACGACGTCTACCAACCGCTCATGTGGGCGTTGGCCGCCGCCACCATGACCGTCGGCAACCTGATCGCCCTGCGGCAGACCAACATCGTGCGCATGCTGGCCTATTCGGGTATCGCCCAGGCCGGCTACATCCTGGCGCCGTTCGCGGTCGCCGGTTCGAGCGCTTCGGTCAGTTCCGGGGCCCTCAAAGCGGTGGTGACCTACCTCGTCATCTACGTGGTGATGAACCTCGGGGCCTTCGCCGTCGTGATCGCCGTGTCCCGCAAGACCCGCTCGGCCGAGATCTCGAGCTTCGGCGGGCTCTTCCAGTACGCCCCCGGGCTGACGGTGGCCATGACCATCTTCATGTTCTCGTTGGCCGGTATCCCGATCTTCGGCGGCTGGTTCGCCAAGTTCGTGATCTTCTCGTCGCTGGCCTCAGCTGGCACCTTCCAGGGCTACTCGCTGGCCGTCCTGGTCGGGGTGAACTCGGTGATCGCCCTCTTCTACTACGCGCGGGTCACCCGGTACATGTGGATGGAGGACGCCCCCGACGGCGATGTCACGCCCATCCGGGTGCCGGTCTCGCTGACCATCGCGCTGGTGTTCACCGTTGCCATCACCATGATCTACGGCATCGTGCCCGGCGTCGTGGCCCACTTCACCGACTCGGTCAGCCTGCTCACGCTCGGCCGCTGAGGTGCCCCTGTCGTGACCGGCCCGTCGGTTGACCAGGTGACCCGATGACGACGGCCGTCGATCGTCAGGTCGCCGATCGGATCGCCCGGCACGGTCCCCTTCACCTCGACGAGGTGATCGACCTGGCGCTCTATGACCCCCAGCACGGGTTCTACGGATCCGGGGTCGGCTCCGCTGGTCGACGGGGAGATTTCCTGACCAGCCCCGAGGTCGGACCGCTCTTCGGGGCGGTCGTCGCCCGGGCGCTGGACGAGTGGTGGACCGAGCTCGGTTGTCCCGACCCGTTCACGGTGATCGAAGCGGCGGCCGGCGTGGGCACCTTGGCACGCGCCGTGCTGCAGGCCGAGCCGGGCTGCGCGCCGGCGCTCACCTACGTGCTGGTCGAACGGTCGCCGGTGTTGCGGCACCGCCAAGCCGAGTACCTGCCACTGAGTGACGCGTCGCTCGCGTTCGCTCCTATCGATCCCGAGCAGTTGGCCACCCGCGCCGACGCCCTCGGTCAAGGACCCCGCGTGGTCTCGCTGCCCGATCTGCCCGCGGTGTCGGTCGTCGGTGTGGTCATGGCCAACGAACTGCTCGACAACCTGGCCTTTCGGCTGCTCGAGTGGCGGGGTGACGGCTGGCTCGAGGTGCGAGTCGGTCTGGCCGCGGCCGACCCCGACGCGGCGACCGAGACGTCGACTGCGAGGGCCGGCATCGAGCTGGTCGAGGTCCTGGTTCCGGCCGATGCGCCGGACGTCGCCCTCGCCGAGCGGCTGGTGCCGGCTCCCGCGGTCGGTGCCCGAATCCCGATCCAGCGCCAGGCCGCGGCCTGGGTCGCAGACGCCCTAGACCGGCTCGAGCAGGGACGCCTCGTCGTCCTCGACTACGCCTCGGACACCACCGATCTGGCGACCCGGCCGTGGACCGACTGGGTGCGCACCTATCGAGATCAGGCCCGAGGTGACGTGCTGTTGGCCGACTTGGGCCGACAGGACCTGACCTGTGAGGTCGACGAGCGCCAGCTCTCCCGGGTGCGGCGACCTGACCTGGTCAGGGACCAAGCCGAGTTCCTCGCCGCGCACGGTCTGGCCGCGCTGGTCGACGAAGGCCGTCGGGTGTGGAGTGAGCGCGCCCACCTCGGCGACCTCACCGCCCTGAAGGCCCGATCGCGTGTGGGTGAAGCTGAGGCCCTCACCGATCCTGGCGGCCTCGGATCCTTCCGGGTGTTCGAATGGCGGGTGTGACCGAGCGGCGGCGGGGACGGCGTCATACTGGTCGGCGATGACTGACGTCCCTGCCGTGCCGCCCTTCGATCACGACACCGAGCCTGACACCGAGAGCGGCGTCGACCCGGACACCGGTCCGGCGAGTTCGTCGCCGCGCTGGCTCGGGTACCGACCCCGCACGTTGCTGATCATCGGGGCGTTCGTGCTCGTCGTGGTGCTGGTCGAGGCGCAGTGGCTCTACTCGCCCTTCGGCTCGAGCAGTTCGAGCAGTTCGAGCGCCACGGTCTCTACCACCGACCCAGCTGATGGCCAGAGTGGCGACCCGGGAGCTGATGGCAGTGGTGACGTCGCCACGACCAAGCCGACCGGCGTGGTCTACACGACCCGATCGCGAGTCACGATCCGTTCGGACCCGACCAGCACGTCCACCGATCTGGGTCATACGGTCGCGGGTACCAAGATCACGGTCACCTGCACGGCGACCGGCGAGGCCGTCACCGGTGCGCACGGCCTCGACCGGCACTGGGACCACATCACGGTCGGATCGGTGACGGGGTACGTCACCCACGCCCTGGTCACCGTGCCGAGCGGCGCCACCCCCATCGATCAGATCCCTGCCTGTTAGGCCCCCGGGCCGCCGGGCGATC
>JAYUBX010000087.1:0-2014 GCA_043740665.1 Candidatus Neomicrothrix sp. | reverse complement strand
CTCATCGCCACCTTCGCCGGTGTCGCCCGGCGCGCCGGGTACGGGCTGATCCAGACACCGATGTTCGAAGAGATCGGCGTCTTCCACCGAGTGGGTGAGGGCACCGATGTGGTGCGCAAGGAGATGTACGACTTCCTCGACAAGGGTGGCCGCCATCTGGCGCTGCGACCCGAGGGCACGGCGTCGGTGGCGCGAGCCTTCATCGAGCATCGGCCGACCACGCCGTGGAAGGTCTGGTACGCGGCACCCAGCTTCCGCTATGAGCGAGCCCAGGCCAACCGCTACCGCCAGCATCACCAGCTCGGGATCGAGGCGCTCGGCACCAACGATCCGGACCTCGACGTCGAGGTCATCGGCGTGCTGGCCGACTTCTACCGCCAGCTGGGTCTGCGTCAGGTCGAGTTGGTCATCAACTCGATCGGCACGCCTGCGGACCGTTCGACCTACATCAACCGGTTGCGCTCGTTTCTGGTGGGCCGCATCGGTGAGCTCGCCCCTGAGGACCAGGAGAAGGTCGAGCCGCACCCGATGCGGGTGCTCGACTCGAAGCGCGAACAGAGCCAGGCGGTCGTCGCCGATGCACCCCTGTTGATCGACCACTTGTCGCCCGAAGCCGAAGCGCACTTCGCTCGGGTGCAGCGGGGTCTTGGCGCCCAGGGCATCGGGTTCCGCATCGAACCCCGCCTGGTCCGCGGCCTCGACTACTACACCCACACCGCGTTCGAGTTCCAGAGCGCGGCCATCGGTGGGGCGCAGAACACCATTGGCGGCGGCGGCCGCTACGACGGCCTGGCCGCGGCCCTCGGGGGCCCGGCGACCCCCGGCATCGGGTTCGGTTCGGGCATCGAACGCATCCTCGCCACGTGTGACGCCGAGGGGGTCTTCGGTGCACCCGGCCCAAGGACCGACGTGTTCGTGGTCGACGTGACCGGGGGAGAAGCCGCCCGCGACCTGACCTTCGCGCTGCGGCGGTCCGGTGTCGCCGCTGATCGGGCCTTCGACGGCCGGTCGATGAAGTCGCAGATGAAGCAGGCTGACCGCTCAGGAGCCACCCTCGCCATCATCATCGGCGAGGACGAACTGGCGGCTGGCACCGCCACCGTCCGTGACCTGCGGGGCGACGCCGGCCAGGCCGCCCTGGCCCGCACTGACCTGATCGAGCACATCCAGCACCTGCTGGCCACCCACTGACCGCCGAGGACCACCCGTGACGACCGACCCCGACCAGCCGACCGACCTCGATCCCGCGGTCGTGGACGGACCCATGCGCTCCGACTACAGCGGCGACCTGCGAGCCGCCGACATCGGGCGGACGGTTGCCGTGTGCGGGTGGGTCGCTCGTCGACGCGAGCACGGCGAGCACCTGGCGTTCATCGATGTGCGCGACCGAACCGGCATCGTGCAGTGCGTGGTGGCCGGGGCCCATGACCTGCGCAACGAGTACGTCGTCCGCGTCGTCGGCGTGGTGCGCCAGCGGCCCGAGGGCACGGTCAACCCGGGTCTGCCCACCGGCGAGGTCGAGCTCGGACCCTGCGAGGTCGAGATCCTGAGCGCCGCCGAACCGCCACCGTTCCAGATCGACGACCGGGTCGAGGTCGACGAGACCATTCGCCTGCGCTATCGGTACCTCGACCTGCGGTCGGACCGCATGCAGCGCAACCTCGGCGTGCGAGCCAAGGTCAACAGCGCGTTGCGTCAGGCCATGGAAGGCCAGGGCTTCACCGAGATCGAGACGCCCATGTTGATCGCGTCGACGCCCGAGGGCGCCCGCGACTTCGTGGTGCCGTCGCGGTTGTCGCCCGGCAGCTTCTACGCCCTGCCCCAGAGCCCGCAGCTGTTCAAGCAGCTCTGCATGGTCGGCGGCCTCGATCGCTACTACCAGATTGCTCGATGTCTGCGCGACGAAGACCTGCGGGCCGATCGTCAGTTCGAATTCATGCAGCTCGATGCCGAGGCCAGCTTCGTCAGCCAGGCCGAGGTGCTGGCCTTCATCTCCGAGTCGGTCGCCGCCGCG
>JAYUBX010000086.1:0-1604 GCA_043740665.1 Candidatus Neomicrothrix sp. | reverse complement strand
TCATCACGCAGTGCCCGCACTGCTTTAACACTTTGAAGAACGAATACCCGCAACTTGGTGGCAACTACGAGGTGGTGCACCACAGCCAGTTCCTCGAGTGGCTGATCGATACCGGCAAGCTCGACATGAGCGACGCCCGGCTCGACGAGCGGATCGTCTATCACGACTCGTGCTATCTCGGTCGCCACAACGACGTCTATCTGTCGCCGCGCAAGGTGATCGGTTCGCTGGCCGGCGTCGAGATCGTCGAGGCCGAACGCAACGGCACGAAGGGCATGTGCTGTGGTGCCGGTGGGGCTCGCATGTGGATGGAGGAGAGCACCGGCAAGCAGGTGAACGTCGAGCGTTCACAGGAGCTCATCGCCACCGGCGCCGGACGGGTCGCCACTGCGTGTCCGTTCTGCTACATCATGATCGACGATGGAGTGAAGAGTCAGGGCGTCGAGGAGGAGGATCTGAAGGTGGCGGACATCGCCATGCATCTCCTCGAAGCCATCGAGCAGGGCGAACGAGAGAGTGGGCTCTTTGCTGCGACGGTCGAAGACTGAGGGAAAGAAGGGTCGCTCCGCCGCGTCGGAGCCGGCCACGTTCGGCGTGCTGGTCGTCAACGACAACGAGGACGCGTGTGAGCTCTTGTGCCGGGTGATCCAGCACACCGGTGCCGTCGCCTTCCGGGCCCACAGCGCCGATGGGGCGATCGACGAGCTCGGCGCCCATCAGGCGTCGGTGCGCGCCATCGTGCTCGATTTCACCAGCGGCACCGCCACCAGCTTCGCCGTGCTCGACACGATCCGTCAGGACGAGACGTGGAGCGACCTGCGCGTCATGCTCATCGCCACGACGACCGCCGACCGCAGCCTGGCCTACGAGTCGGGCGTCGATGAGTTTCTGCTGCGGCCGTTTCACGTCGACGAGTTCACGTCGGCCGTCGGCGCCATGCTGGCCCGATCGCCCGAAGAACGCGACGCCCACCGCGCCGAGGCCCTCGCCTAGCTGTCCCGATTCGGGCTGACACCGATTCTCTGGAGCGATCTGCACCTCGACGGTGCACCTGGCTCCAGAGAACGACCGACCAGTCAGTCGGTGGTGAAGTTCTCCCAGTAGCGGCTGGGCCGGGGGCCGCGCTGACCCTGGTACTTCGAGCCGACCGCCGCCGATCCGTAAGGCACGTCGGCCGGTGTGGTCATCCGAATGAACGAGATCTGCCCGATCTTCATGCCCGGATAGAGCGTGATCGGCAGGTTGGCCACGTTCGACAGCTCGAGGGTGAGCTGGCCGTCCCAACCGGCATCGACGAAGCCCGCCGTCGAGTGGATCAGCAGGCCGAGCCGGCCGAGGCTGCTCTTGCCTTCGAGTCGGGCCACCAGGTCGGTCGGCAGGGCCACCCGTTCGAGGGTGGAACCGAGCACGAACTCGCCGGGGTGCAGCATGAACGGATCGTCGTCTTCCATCTCGACCAGCTCGGTGAGCTCCTCGAGGTTCTGCTTCACGTCGATGTGGCTCATCGTGTGGTTGCGGAAGACCCGGAAGTAGCGATCGACGTGCAGGTCGACCGACGACGGCTGGATGCTGTTGGGCAGGAGCGGGTCGATCTCGATGCGGCC
>JAYUBX010000085.1:0-3224 GCA_043740665.1 Candidatus Neomicrothrix sp. | reverse complement strand
CGCGGCAGCCAACAGGTCGTCGTCGGACACGAAATGCAGGTCGGTACCGGCGGCTTTGCAGTTCTGTTCAGTCATCTCGACCACATCGAACATACATCTGATAGTACTGCTCGTTGACCGCTATTTCAACCAATTTGTGACGACTTCTTGCTTGTTCTCCTGCTGTCTGACGCTTAGCGTCGAACCGTTCACAACCCGTGATGGCACCAGGCAAGGCCGACGCCCAAACCCCTGGCGCGCCCACAGGCCCCGGCCACCGCCGCTGGCGGTTACTGCAGGTGGACGAGGCCGGAGCCGGTGGTGATCGAGCCGATCACTGATGCCAGCTGGCCGTGCGACCGCAGCACGTCGAGCGCCTTGTAGACGTCGGACTCGGGCACCACGACGATCATCCCGATGCCCAGGTTGAACACCTTGGCCATCTCGTCGTCACTCACCGCGCCGAGTTCTTGCATCTCGCCGAAGATGCGGGGCGGCTCCCACGAGCTGCGCTCGACGACGGCATCGACCCGGCCCGGCAACACCCGATTGAGGTTGCCAGGGATGCCGCCGCCGGTGATGTGGGCGATCCCTCGTACATCGACGGCGCGGGTGAGGGCGGCGATCGACGGGGCGTAGATGACCGACGGCTTCAGGAGTTCTTCACCCAACGAGTGGTGGGCGCCCTGGAAAGCCGGATCGTCGAGGCTGCGGCCCGCCCGCTCGAACAGGATGCGGCGGGCCAACGAATAGCCGTTCGAACGCAGACCCGGTGACGGCAGCCCGATCAGCACATCGCCAGAAGCGATGTGGGCCCCGGTGATCATCTGATCTCGCTCGGCCACCCCGACGGCGAAGCCGACCAGATCGAACTCGCCGGGCTCCATGGCGCCCGGATGCTCGGCCATCTCGCCGCCGATGAGCGCGCAGCCGGCCTGGCGGCAGCCCTCGGCCACGCCCTCGACCAACTGCTCGATGTGGTCAGGGTCGAGACGGCCGACGGCGATGTAGTCGAGGAAGAACAGCGGCTCGGCGCCCTGGCACACGATGTCGTCGACGCACATGGCCACCAGATCGATACCAATGGTGTCGAAGCGACCAACGGCCTGGGCCACCAGCGCCTTGGTACCCACTCCATCGGTCGACGACACCAGCACCGGCTGGCGGTAGCGAGTGGTGTCGAACCCGAACAGTCCGCCGAACCCACCGATATCGCCGATGACCTCGGGGCGAAAGGTCGACCTCACTTTGGACTTGATGCGCTCGACGGCTTCCTCGCCGGCCGTGATGCTCACGCCGGCCTCTTCGTAGGTTTCGCCCATGGTCGTCGCTCAGCTTCCGCGCTGGGCCGCGTCGGCGGCCGGCATGCTCGCCTCGGCTTCGGTGAGCACGCCCATGCCCGGCAGCACGCCCAAGCTCTCGCGAGGCTCGTCGATCGCCAGCACGCTCTGACCCAGCGTCACCGGCACTGGGACCGGTACGGGATACGAACCGGTGAGGCAGGCGTCGCAGAAGCCGGCGCCGACCGCGCCGGTAGCGGCCACCAACCGATCGATCGACAGGTAGGAGAGGGTGTCGACGTTGAGGTAATCGCGGATCTCCTCAACGCTCATGTTGGCGGCGATCAGCTCCCCCCGACTGCCCGTGTCCATGCCGTAGAAGCAGGGCCACCGGTAGGGCGGCGACGACACCCGCAGGTGCACCTCAGTGGCGCCAGCCTCGCGGAGCATGCTGACGAGCGCTCGACTGGTGGTGCCACGCACGATCGAATCGTCAAGCACGACCAGGCGTTTGCCGGCGATGTTGTCGCGCAGCGGATTGAGCTTCATGCGCACGCCGAGGGCCCGCATCTCCTGGTTGGGAGCGATGAACGTGCGGCCGATGTAGCGGTTCTTCACCAGGCCCTGGCCGTAAGGGATACCGCTACGTCGGGCGTACCCCTCGGCCGCCGGCATGCCCGACTCGGGCACACCCATGACCAGGTCGGCATCAACCGGCGCCTGCTCGGCCAGCTGCTCGCCCATGCGCACCCGGGCCTGATGCACGCTCTGGCCGTAGAGCGTCGTGTCGGGGCGGGCGAAGTAGACGAACTCGAACAGGCACAGTTTCGGGTCGACCTGGTCCTCCGTGAATACCCGCACCGACCGATAGCCGCTGGCGTCGATGATGATCATCTCGCCGGGCTCGACCTCACGCACGAAATGGGCGCCGACCACGTCGAGGGCCGGGCTCTCGGATGCCAACACCCATCCGTTGTCCAGCTTGCCCAAGCACAACGGGCGGAAGCCGTGCGGGTCTCGGACGCCGACCACGTGGCCTTCGTCCATCAACACGAACGAGAAGGCCCCCTCGAGCGTGGGTAGGACCTCGATGAGCGCCCGCTCGAGCGCCCGACCGTCACTGCTCGCCTCGGGATGCCGGCCCAGTTCGTTGGCGATCAGCTCGGCCACGACGTCGCTGTCACTGCTGACCGTGCCGGGCAACATGCCGGCATCCTCGGCCAGTGCCTCGGTGTTGGTCAGGTTGCCGTTGTGACCGAGGGCGAAGGTATGGGCGGCCACGTCGCGATAGACGGGCTGGGCATTGCGCCAGTTGCTCGATCCGGTGGTCGAGTAACGGGTGTGGCCCACGGCCAGGTGGCCGGTGAGGGTGGCCAGGGTGCGTTCGTCGAACACGTTCGACACCAGGCCCATATCCTTGACGACGGTGATGGTCTCACCGTCGCTGACTGCCATGCCGGCCGATTCCTGCCCGCGATGCTGCAAGGCATAGAGACCGAGATAGGTGAGATGCGACACCGGATGCCCCGGGGCATAGACACCGAAGACGCCGCAGGCTTCTTTCGGTGTGTCGTCATCGACCTCGTCGTCAGCCCAACTGGGCGGCACCGGGTCGTCGGGGGCGACACTCGGCGACGGCGACATCGGAGGCGGGGTCACCCCGCCACTCTAGGCCGCCGAACCAACCGAGCCTTGTGTACGAAATCGCACCAGGGGCTCTCTGGGACACAAGGTTCGGTGTTTGGGTTAGCCCTGGGCGGTACCGGCGCCGAGCGCGTCGGGCAGCCGGTCGCGCCACGCGCCGATGGCGTCGGCCAGCGCCACGTCGACCAAGCCCTTGACCGACAGCCGGTCGCCACCAGCAACGCCGATGCGGGCGGTGGGCACCCCCGCCTGTTCGCAGAGGTCGAGCACCACCTGCAGCCGTTCGGGCTCGACACAGACGACGACACGCGACGGGGACTC
>JAYUBX010000084.1:0-3204 GCA_043740665.1 Candidatus Neomicrothrix sp. | reverse complement strand
CGCCAGTTGACGCTCGACGAGCTCACCGTACTGGCCGCCGTTCCCGACGAGGCGGTGCCGGCGCTGGCCGCTGTCGCTCACGAGGTCCGGCTGGCTTGGTGCGGCACCGAGGTCGAGGTCGAGGGCATCCTGTCGGCCAAGACGGGTGGATGTCCCGAGGACTGCCACTTCTGCAGCCAGTCATCGCAGTTCGACACGCAGGTGCAGGCGACACCGTTTCTCGACACCGACGAGGTGCTGGCCGCCGCGGAGGAGACGGCTCGTCTCGGGGCGTCCGAGTTCTGCATCGTGTTGGCCGTGCGGGGCCCGGACGAGCGCACCGTGCAGCGCATCCTCGAACTGGTCCCCCTCGTCCGTGACCGAACCGGGCTGAACGTGGCGGTGAGCGCGGGCATTCTCACCGCCGCGCAGGCGTCGCGCCTGGGCGCCGGCGGGGTGCATCGCTACAACCACAACCTCGAGACGGCCCGGTCGTACTTCCCGTCGATCGTCACCACGCACACCTGGCAGGAGCGGTTCGACACCTGCGAGCTGGTTCGCCAGAACGGCATGGAACTGTGCTGCGGGGTCCTGCTCGGCATGGGCGAAACTGTGGCGCAACGGATCGAGCTGATCGGGCAGTTGCGCGACGTCGAGCCGGCCGAGGTGCCCCTCAACTTCCTCAACCCCCGACCCGGTACACCCCTCGCCGACCGTCTGGTGGTGCAACCGCTCGAAGCGCTGCGGTGGATTGCGCTGTTCCGCCTGGCGCTGCCGTCGGTGATCCTGCGCTACGCAGGCGGCCGAGAAGTCACGCTGCGCGAGTTGCAGGCCATGGGGATGACCGCCGGCATCAACGCCCTCATCGTTGGCAACTACCTCACCACGCTGGGACGGTCGCCGCAGGATGACCTGCAGATGCTGGACGATCTGCGCATGCCCATCGGCGCGCTGTCGAAGGTGATCTGAGGGCGTTGTCGCCGTCACCGGGTCTCTACTGCTCGTGGTGCGGTTCGGCCCCAGGGGGTTGCGACGGCGAATCGTGCCGACGGCCCCTCGATCCGCCGCACTACTGCGTCCGGTGCGGTCGGCGCATGCGGGTGCAGGTGACCCCGACCGGCTGGACGGCATCCTGCCGCGATCACGGCGCCCCCGTCGACACCGACGCCTGATCCCGTCGCGGCGGCCGCCCGAGCCTGCGATGGCCCAGTGGTGGGTCCACCACTCCACGGGCTGGATCTGATCTGCTACACCTGTCGTGTCACCTCGGCGCGGGCATGGGGCCGAGGGGTGACCGGTCCGGTCATCCGCGTCCACCCCAGGTGAGCAAGTGGCAACCAAGCAGCAAGCCCGATCCACCAAACGTTCCCGTTCGGGGACCAGTTCGAGCCGTTCGTCCGGCCGATCGACCGCGTCGAAGCGGGGTGGCAAGCGCCCGGCGTCGGCGCGCCCGAAGGCGGCCGCGCCCATGGGCAGCGGTCTGTTGCAGGCGTTCGAGGGCCACGGCCACGACGTCTGGGGCCTGCTGGCCATCGTCACCGGTGTTGTCGCCGGGCTCGGCATCTATGCCAACGTGGCCGGCCCGGTCGGTCGAGGCTTGGCCCAGGGAATCGGTGTCGGTGTCGGGCTCGCGTCCTGGCTGGCGCCGCCCGCTCTCGTCGGGTTCGGGGTGCTGCTCGTCCGCGGTCCGCGTACCGCTTCTGATCCCGAGCCAGGTTCGTCGGCCAATTCGGGCGAGCCAGCCCCAACCGATTCGGCATCGGTCGTGCGGCTGGTGGTCGGCGCGGCCCTCTTGCTGGTGGCGGTCTGCGGCCTGCTGCATCTGTTGAAGGGCCGGCCCGTGTGGGGCAACCCGATCGACGACTTCGTGAAGGCCGGTGGCGCCCTCGGCACCATCGTCGGTGGGGGACTCGGCCGTCTGGTCGGGGTGTGGGGTGCCGGTCTGGCCCTGATCGCCCTCGGCCTGGTCGGTGTGCTCGTGATCACCCGCACGTCGGTGCGGTCGGCCGCGGGTCGTACGGCGGCCACGGTGCGACCGATAACGGGAGCGCTGAGCCGGGCGTTCGCTCCGTTGTTCGAGGTCGGAAAAGATGCCGGCGACGGCGCCGACATCGACCTGCGCGTGCCCTTCGACGGTGACGCCGACGAGGCCACTGATCCGACGCCGAAGCCGAAGCGGGTGCGCAAGCCGAAAGCCGCCGCCGACCCCGACGCGCCATCGGTCCTGGTGGCCGGCGAGGCCGACCTGGCATCCGTCGCCGCTGATGCTGTGGCCTCATCGACGGGTGATGACGACGCCGATCCCGACGGCGCGTCGACCGGTGAGCAACTGGCCATCGGCCTCGGCCCCGCCGCCGAGCGCTCGCCCTGGAAGCTGCCGCCGGCCAAGTTGCTGGCCCGGTCCGAAGTGCAGCAGGTCGATCGCCAAGCCGTCGAGGAGCGCGGGCGTGCCCTCGAAGGCGCTCTGGCCGAGCACGGCGTCGAGACCCGTCTGGTCGGCATGGTCGTCGGCCCCACGGTGACCCGCTACGAGCTCGAACTCGGTCCGGGGGTCAAGGTGGCCCGGGTCACCAGCCTGCACAAGGACATCGCCTACGCCATGGCGTCGGCCGACGTGCGCATCCTGGCGCCCATCCCCGGTCGCCACGCCATCGGTGTCGAGGTGCCCAACTCGAGCCGCCAGGTCGTCGCCCTGGGCGACATCCTCGGGTCCGAAGAAGCCCGCACCGCCAAGCACCCGCTCGAGGTGGCCGTCGGCCGCGACATCAACGGGCGATCGGTGCTGGCCAACCTGGCCACCATGCCCCACGTGCTCATCGCCGGGGCGACCGGTGCCGGCAAGTCGTCGTGCATCAACTCGCTCATCACGTCGGTGCTCATGCGTTCGACGCCCGACCAGGTGCGCATGATCCTGATCGACCCCAAGCGGGTCGAGCTGGGCCAGTACAACAAGCTGCCCCACCTGCTCACCCAGGTCGTGACGAACCCCAAGAAGGCGGCCAATGCCCTCACGTGGGCGGTGCGCGAGATGGAGCGGCGCTACGACCTGCTGAGCGAGGTCGGGGTGCGCGACATCACCGGCTACAACGCGGCGTTCGATCGGGGCGACCTCGGCTCGCCCGATACCGGTGGGTCCGGGCTGCCCGAGGTCGAGTACCAGCGGCTGCCGTTCATCCTGATCGTGGTCGACGAGCTCAACGATCTGATGATGGTGGCGGCACGCGA
>JAYUBX010000083.1:0-1688 GCA_043740665.1 Candidatus Neomicrothrix sp. | reverse complement strand
GGGCGCCGGTTTCCGATCGACACCGGCACGGTCAACGTGCTCGGTTGGGAGCACGAGTACCCCGTCATCCAACGTTGGAACGACCGAAGCCTGATCCCGGGCGCGCCGTAATCGATCAACGAACTTAGTTGGACTGGCGCGAGGCCGGGAAGTAGGCGCGGAGCGGGATGGTGACGGCGGCGCGGAGACGGTCGATGGCGGCGGCCACGAACTCAACCGGGTCGAGGTCGTCGTTGTGCACCAAGGGGGTCAGGTCCATGGCGAAGGTGATCTCGTCGGCGGTGTCGACCGCCCGCGGCTCGAGCAGCGTGGCGTTGGCCCGCCGGCGACCCTGCTCGGCCAAGTCATAGCGCTTGCCGCCCTGGATCTGACTGACGAACACAGCCGACAACTGATCGGCCAAGGCCCGCTGACCCGACACGTCGAGCAACTGCTTCTCGTCGTCGCCCAGCCAGTCGAGGCTGCGCCAGCCCTCGATACCGATCACCCGCCACGGTCGCTCCCCGGCCGGCAGTTGGCGCATGGCCGCGATGGCGGCGGCCGCCGCCGCCAGATGGGTGCTGTGCTTGTCGGCCAGGTTGTGGATGTAGACGTTGACCGGTCGGGTGGCGGCCAGGATCTCGACCAGGTCGGCGACGAGGACCGCGTGGCCGTCGCCCCTGATCCACGAGCTCGGGTGGTCGAGCTGCACGATGGCGCTGTAGCCGCCGATTTCGGCCGCGGCCCGCTGCTCGGTCCGGCGCGTCGCCATCATCTGCTCGTCGGAATAGTCGGCGAATGGGCCGGTCCGAGCGCTGCCGGCGCCATCGGTGCAGGCCACGCCCGTGAACCACCGTTCGGGGTCACCCAGGCAGGCGGCGATGGGCGCCAACGCCATGAACTCGAGATCGTCCTGATGGGCGACGATGCCGAGATCGGTCGTGCGCGCCAAGGCGACATCGACCACCGAGCCGTCCGGAATCCACACCTCGGCCTGCGGTCGCGAAAAAGACAACGCCATGGCCGCAGACCCTACCGGGGCCCGATCACGAGCTCAGGCGAGGTGTAGCCGCCGCCGATTGAGCGAGCGGCTCAGCCGATCCTCGACCGACGGGGCTGGGGTGCGGTGCGCGATCACTTGGGCCTCGACGCCGCTGCCGGCGAAGGTGAGGATGCTGTCGAGAGCCACGTCGTCAGGCAGCAACGAGCGGGGAAGGATCCACTCCGCGCCGTCTCTGACCATCTCGACGGTGCCGACGTGCACATCCAACGCGGTCACCACGCCCTGCGATTCGATCACCGAAACCAGCGGCTCAACCACAGAATGGGGCGGGTCGGGCAACGTCGGCATGTCCCTGTCATCGGCACGCCGACCCCGCTGTCTCTATATGCCGATCGGCCCTAATCCGGCCGGGCCCACAACTCCATCTGCCGGCGATCAGGACCGATCAGGAATAGAGGGCCTCGATCTCGTCGCCGTAGCGGGCGACAATCCCGCGCCGCTTGAGCTTCGAGGTGGGGGTCAGCAGATCGGTGTCGGGCAGCCATTCCTCGCCCAACACCCGCACCTTCTTCACCCGCTCGGCGTTGTTGAAGCCGGCCATGGCGCCGGGCAGAGCGGCGTCGATCATCGCCACCACGTGGGGGTCGTCGGCCAGGGTGAGGAGCGACTCGAAGTCGATGCCCTGAGCCCGCGCCCACGCCGCGGC
>JAYUBX010000082.1:0-6367 GCA_043740665.1 Candidatus Neomicrothrix sp. | reverse complement strand
TTGATGCGGATGCCGTCTCGGGTGCATCGAGCCACCTCGCGGAGGGTGGCGTCGACCGTTTCCTGCACCGGTGGATAGTTGAAGAAGACGTCGCCGCGCTCGGTGATATGAGCGGTCGGCTCGCCGTCGGTGATCATGATGATCTGCTTGGTGCCGGTCTCGCGAGCCAGCAGGCGCCGGCTGATCTGGAAGGCGTGTTGCATGTTGGTGCCGTAGACGAAGTCCCACGAGACCTCGGGCAGCTGCTCGGCCTTCAGCTCGCGTGCCACCTCGCTGAACCCGACGATGCCCAGGTAATCGCGGGGGTATTGGCTCGAAATGAGCGAGTGCAGAGCCATGGCGACCTTCTTGGCCGGCAGGAAGTTGTCGCGCATCGGCATCGACAGCGACAGGTCGAGCATCAACACGGTGGACGATCGCACCATCTGCTCGGTGCGTTCGACCTCGAAGTCCTCGGGCAACAACCGCACCGGGGTGCCGCCGCCGCTGCGTCGCACCGCGTTGCGCACCGTGCGCTCGATGTTCAGGTTGAACGGATCACCGAACTCGTACGGCTTGGTGTCGTAGTCGCGCTCGTGGCCCACGCCCGTGCGTGCGACCTCGTGGCGGCCGACCTTGTCGGTATCGAGCTTCTTGAATAGGTCGCTCAGCGCGTTCTGGCCGATGCGGCGAATACCGCGAGGGGTGAGCTCGAACCGGCCTTCTTTGTTCTCGATCAGGCCAGCCGCTTCGAGTTGTCGGGCCAGCTCGCTCATGCGATCGAGGCTCTGGGCCGCGTCATCACCCAACAGGTCGCGGGCCCGATCGAGGTCGACCTCGGCGAGGGCGCCCGGACTGGTCGCGCCTCGCAGCAGGTTCTCGAGCTGGTCGATGTCGCCCAGCTCCTGCATCATCTGGGCAGCCTCGGCGAAACCGAGCGGATCCTGGCCCTGGAAGTCGTAGCTGCGACCCCAACCCTTGTCGGGAAACATGCCCTGCAGGTTCTGACCGAGCTGGTCCATCTGCCACCGCAGGTCCATGTCCTCCATGAGCTGATCGGACAGACCCTGCAGCTGCGCCCGTTGCTCGGGGGTCATCGAGTTGAGCATCGACTGCATGGCCGCCATGCGCTCCGCCATGATCTCGAGCAGCTCGTCGAGGTTCTCGGGGTTCTCGGGGAAGAAATCGCCGAACCGTTCCATGAACGAGGCGAAGTCCGGCTCCTCGCCCCGCTGACGCTGCTCGAGCATCTGGTTGAGCGACGACAGCATGTCCTTCATGCGGGCCAGGTCTTCGGGCGACACCTCGCTCATGGCGCCAGCCATCTGGTTGAAGTAGCTCTGCGTCAGCTGTTGGCGTAGCTGGTCGAGCAGCTCCTCGAACTTCTCGCGGGCCTCGCTCGACGTGAACTCGTAGTTCTGCAGATCCTTGACCTGGCCGGCCAGGTCAGGCGACAGCATGTCGAGCTGCACTTGGCGTTCGCCGACGACCTGCTCGGTGATCTCTTGGCGGCGCTGGTCGCCCGCTTCGCCGGCCTGGCGCGCCTCCGAGGCCATCTCGTCGAGCGACTCACGCTCCATGTCGACGACGTCTCGGAGCTCTTGGGCGATGTCGTCGTAGACGCCGCCGAGGTCATAGCGCTCGAGCTCGTCGCGACGCTTGCGCCGCAGCTTCTCGAGCATCTCGCGGATGCCCTGCACCCGCTCGCCGTTCTGGTCCTTGAACCCCGACTGCATCATCCGTCGCAGCGCGGCGTTGAGATCGCCGTGGTAGAGCAGGTCGTCGGTGATCTCGCTGAAGATGTCCTCGGCGTTGAACTCGAACCCGACCTGCGAGCCGTCCCATCGCGAGTAGCTGACCCGTCGAGCCTTCGTCATAGGGGCGAGGGTACCGGCATCGGTTCCCCGACGATGCCCCGTGTCGACAAGTCGTCGCCGACGCGGTTGACTGGACTAGAACCGGTTATAGAACCAAGGACCCAGGGGGAAGCATGTACATCGGCTACACGCCCGAACACGAGGCGCTTCGGCGCGAGCTGCGGGCCTACTACGACGACCTCCTGACCCCCGAGTTGGTCCGCGACCTGGCCCACAGCGAGGGCATCGGGCCGGTCGCCCGAGGCGTCGTGCGCCAGATGGCGGCCGACGGCTGGCTCGGCATCGGCTGGCCGAAAGAATACGGCGGTCAGGGTCGCGGCTACATCGACCAGTTCATCTTCTTCGACGAGTCGATGCGAGCGGGCGCCCCGGTGCCAATGCTCACCATCAACTCCGTCGCCCCGACGATCATGAAGTACGGGTCGCCGGCGCAGAAGGACTTCTTCCTGCCCAAGATCCTCGCCGGCGAGATCCACTTCTGCATCGGCTACACCGAGCCCGATGCCGGCACCGACCTGGCATCGCTCAAGTCCCGGGCCGAGCGCGATGGCGACGAGTGGGTCATCAACGGCACCAAGATCTTCACCAGCCTGGCGACCGACGCCGACTACGTGTGGCTGGCCGTACGCACCAACCCCGAGGCGTCTCGCCACAAGGGCATCTCGATGATCATCGTGCCGACCGACACGCCCGGCTTCAAGGCCGTGCCGATCCAGAACTTCGGCAACTTCAACACCAACTACACGTTCTACGAGGACGTGCGAGTGCCCTACGAAAACGTCGTCAAGGGCGAGGGTCAGGGCTGGCCGCTGATCATGGAGCAGCTCAACCACGAGCGGGTGACGCTGTGCTCGTCGGGGATCATGGAACGGGCCCTCGACGACGTCCGCCGCTACGCCCAGGAGACCACGCTGGCCGACGGCCAGCGCCTGGTCGACGAGTCCTGGGTCCAGGCCAACTTGGCCTGGGTGCACGCCCGGGTCGATGTCCTCCGCATCATGAACTGGCAGGTGGCGTGGCACGCCGAGAACGGCGACTCGCTCGACCCCGCTGCCGCCTCGGCCGTCAAGGTGTTCGGCACCGAGTTCTACATGGAGGGGCTGCAGAAGCTGCTCGAAGTCTTCGGACCGGTCGCCGGGGTCCGCGAGGGTTCGGCTGACGCCCCCCTGCACGGCCGGCTCGCCAACCTGCTGCGCGGCCTGCATGTGCTCACCTTCGGTGGCGGCACCAACGAACTGCAGCGTGACCTGATCGCCATCTTCGGCCTGGGCCTGCCCGGCTCGCCCCGCTGAGAACGAGGACTCAAAACCATGGATTTCGCACTCTCCGAAGAACAACAGGCGATCGTCGACCTGGGCACCCAGATCCTGAGCGACCTGTGCACACCTGAGCGGCTGCGCGAGGTCGAGGCCGGCACCGGCTGGTTCCACCGTGACCTCTGGAGCGAGTTGGCCAAGGCCGGCCTGCTCGGGATCGCGCTACCCGAGTCAGTCGGCGGCGGCGGCTTCGGCTTCCTCGAGGCATGCCTGCTGCTCGAGCGCCAGGGTCGCTCGGTCGCTCCGGTCCCGCTGGTGAGCACGCTCATCGCGTCGCTGGCCATTGTCGAGCTGGGATCGACCGATCAGCAGACGGCTTGGCTTCCCGGCGTCGTCGACGGCGAGACGATCCTCACCGTGGCCCTCAACGAGATCGGCTCGGACCCTCGCAAGCCACAGCTGGGAGCAGTGCCCGAGCGGGGCGGCTGGGTGCTCTCCGGCACCAAGACATCCGTACCCGCCGTCCACCTGGCTGGCGCCGTCGTCGTCCCCGCCGTCGACCCCGAAGGGCACATCCGCATCTTCGTCGTGCCGACCGACGCCGCCGGCCTATCGAGCGAACGCCAGGACACGTTCAACCACGAGCCCACCTTCCACCTCGATTTCGAAGGTGTCGCCCTCGGCCCCGAAGCCGAACTGGCCGGCAACCCGGCGAACGGTCAGTCGGCCATCGACTGGATCGTCGACCGCGCTGTGGTCGGACTCTGCGCCATCGCCGCCGGAGTCAGTGACGCCGGCATGCGGCTGACCGCCGGCTACGTGATCGAGCGCAAGCAGTTCGATCGGGCCATCGGCACCTTCCAGGCAGTCGGTCATCGCATGGCCGATTGCTACGTCGACAACGAGGCCATTCGCCTGAGCATGTTGCAGGCCGCCAGCCTGCTCGGCCAGGGCGCGACCGGCGACCGCGAGGTCGCCGTGGCCAAGTACTGGACCTCCTACAGCGGCAGCCGAGTCGGCCACGCGGTGCTGCACCTGCACGGCGGCATCTCGATCGACCTCGACTACGCGGCCCACCGCTACTTCCTCTGGGCCAAGCACATTGAGTTCCAGCTCGGCGCGTCGGGCCCGCAGATCGCCCGCCTGGGCGGCTTCCTCGCCCACGACCCCGTCCTCGTCTGATCGGCTCACCTCCACCTCCCGAACCGCATTTGGGCGCGTCGGAGGAAGTGGAAGACTGCGTCAATGAGCAGCTTTCCCGATGACTTCTGGTGGGGCACGGCCGCGTCGTCGACCCAGTGCGAGGGCGCGGCCCCGGCCAGCGATTGGTTCGCCTGGGAGCAAGCAGGCCGGGCGCCTCGATCAGGCGACGGCAACGGGTTCGCGACCCGGTACGCCGAGGACTTCCAGCTCTACGCCGAGCACGGGCTGACCCATCACCGCCTCTCGCTCGAATGGGCACGCCTCGAACCCACACCCGGGCACCATGATCCCGCCGCCGTCGAGCACTACCGCGAGATGCTGACCGTCGCCCGCGACGCCGGCATCTCGGTGTGGGCCTGCCTGCATCACTTCACCTTGCCAGGCTGGTTCAGCCAGGACGAGGGCGGATTCATCGACAAGAAGAGCCGGCGGTTCTGGCACCGCCATGTCGACTGGGTGGCCGAGACGTTCGGCGACCTGATCTTTGGGTGGAAACCGATCAACGAACCGAACGCCTTCGCCCTGCTCGGCTACCGGCTCGGGCTGCATCCTCCGGGTATCGCCGACGCGCCGCAGTTCGCCGAGGCCCTCGAAGCCATCCACCTGGCCAACTATGAGGCCTGGCGCCTACTGCGCAGCGGCGACCAGGCCGTGGCCACCATCCACAACCTCTCCCCGGTCTACCCGGCGGTGCGCAGCGCCAACCCACACGAGCGCACCGCCGCCGACGACCGGGCCCGCCGCATCGACGATGCCACCTGGTGTTGGGCA
Organism: Candidatus Neomicrothrix sp.; assembly: GCA_043740665.1. Classification (GTDB taxonomy): domain Bacteria; phylum Actinomycetota; class Acidimicrobiia; order Acidimicrobiales; family Acidimicrobilacustridaceae; genus UBA4742. The sequence goes on along the minus strand of JAYUBX010000082.1, from coordinate 1,281 downwards.
CGGGCCCTGCGCGAGGGCGTGCTCGAAGTACCGGGCCGCGCCGCCATCGAGATCCCCGACATGGCCGGCTCGTTCGATCTCGTCGGCATTTCGTACTACGGCGCCCAGACGGTCTACGGCGACGGATTCGATGTCTACCCGACCGATGCTCGCGTCGGACCCATGGGCTACGCGCCGTGGCCCGAGGGCCTCGGCATCGTGCTGCGCCGACTGGCCGACGAGCTGCCCGGCCGCCCCCTGCTGATCGACGAGTGCGGGTTCGGTACCGACGACGACGAATGGCGCACCTCGTTGCTGCGCGACTCGCTCGAACAGGCCGAGCTGGCGGTGCAGGACGGCATCGACCTGCGGGGGTTCTTCCACTGGACCGGCGTCGACAACTACGAGTGGGACTGTGGGTTCAAGGTGCCGTTCGGCCTGTTCGACCGCGACCGTTCGCCGCGCCGAAGCGCCGATCTGGCGAGGGCGTGGGCTACCGGCACGAACTGACCCCGCCCGATTCGTGCCGCCCGATTCGTGCCGACCATTCGTGCCGAGCATCCGTGCCAAGCTGACGTCGTGACCGCCCCCCACTCGATCTCGGCCAAGGAAGCGGCCGGCCGCCATGCCGCCACCTACGTCACCGACGGCATGCGGGTGGGGCTCGGCACCGGGTCGACGGTGCACTTCACGATCGTCGCCCTGGGCGAACGGGCACCGGCCATCACCTGCACCGCAACGTCAGAGCAGACCGACCGCCTGGCCCGGTCGCTGGGCCTCACCGTGGTCAGTCCCGACGAGATCGGCCAGCTCGACCTGGTCATCGACGGCGCCGACGAGGTCGATCCCGCCTTCAACCTGACCAAGGGCGGCGGCGGCGCTCACACCCGCGAGAAGCTGATCGCCGAGATGTCACCTCGGTTCATCGTGGTGGTCGACCAGTCGAAACTGGTCGACCATCTCGGTCCGTTCGGCACACCCCTCGAGGTGCTCGATTTCGCTCCCGGCGTCGTCGAAGCCCGGGTGCGCCGGCTCGGGGCCCACGACGTGACCACCCGAGACCGGCGCAGCGACAACGGCAACCTGTTGATGGATGCCCACTTCACCAGCATTCCCGATCCGATGGCCCTGGCCGCCGAGCTGGCCGCCGTCCCCGGCATCGTCGAGCACGGGATCTTCCTCGCCGCCCTGGTCGAGCGGATCGTCGTCGCCGGCCCCGACGGCGTCCGCGAACTCACCCGCTGACCAAACTCCCGAACCTTCCCCGTTTTTGCGCCCGGGAGTGCGCAAAAACGGGGAAGG
>JAYUBX010000081.1:0-4889 GCA_043740665.1 Candidatus Neomicrothrix sp. | reverse complement strand
ACCGCCACCACCGACGAACACTTCACCTGGACCACCCCCGAACACCGCACCCTCCACAGCCAACGCCACCGAGGCCGACCACCACCCGGACGCTGACCGGAATCCGACGGGGGCGGGCGAGGTCGGGTCCGGTAGGTTCGACGGTGTGAGCCACGCCCAACTGGTCCAGCACCTGCTCGAACACTCTGTGCGCATCGGGGACTTCACGCTGAAGTCCGGCCGCACGAGCGGTTGGTTCATCGACTCGAAGCAGACCATGTGTCGGCCCGACGGCGCGCTGCTGGTGGCCGATTTGGCCCTCGACGTGATCGGCGACGACATCGGTTCGATCGGTGGTCTCACGCTCGGCGCCGATCCGGTGGCCTACGGCATCGCCGCCATCGGCGCGACCCGCGGCCGGGCCCTTCGCTCGTTCGCGATCCGCAAGGAAGTGAAAGAGCACGGGGTCTCGGGGCGCCTGGCCGGCGCCCTCGAACCGGGCGACAAGGTCGTGATCACCGAGGACACCGTGACGCGAGGCGCATCGCCGCTCGAAGCGGCGCGAGTGGTGCGAGAGCTCGGAGCTGAGCCAGTGATGATCCTGGTGATCGTCGATCGGGGGGGCACCTGTCGGGCGATGGCCGAGACCGAGGGCATCGGCTTCCACGCGTTGGTCACCGCGCCCGATCTCGGGTTCGACTACGAGGGCGCCTGACCCGCCTGGCGGTCACCCGGCAACAACCGGTTGCCAGCCGTGCCGGGCGCCGCGGTAGCGTCGGGTGCCTATGGCCGATACTCCCACCGCCGCGTTCTCTCTCCGCATCCGGGTTCGGATGGCCAATCAGCCTGGTGATCTGGGACGGTTGGCTGTAGCCATCGGCGCCGCTGGCGGCAACATCGCCGGTCTCGACGGCTTCCTCGCCAAGCAGGCGTTCCTCGAGGAAGACATCATCGTCGACTGCCGTAACGAGGCCCACCAGGCCGAGATCCTGGCGGCCATAGGCGGGCTCGACGGTATCGACGTGCTGGACCACGAGGACCGCACCTTCAAGATGCACGAGGGCGGCAAGATCGAGGTGCTGCCGCTGGCCCCGGTTGGTGATCGGGACGACCTGTCCATGGCCTACACGCCGGGCGTGGCCCGCGTGTGCAACGCCATTGCGGCCGACAAGCGGTTGGCTCACCAGCTCACCATCAAGAAGAACACGGTCGCCATCGTCACCGACGGCACCGCGGTGCTGGGCCTCGGCAACATCGGCCCCGAGGCGGCGCTGCCGGTCATGGAGGGCAAGGCCCTGCTGTTCAAGGAATTCGCAGGCGTCGACGCCTTCCCCATCTGCCTCGACGTGCGTGACGCCGACGAGATCATCGAGACCGTGGTGCGCCTGGCGCCCGTCTTCGGTGGCATCAACCTCGAAGACATCGCGGCGCCGCAGTGCTTCGAGGTCGAGGAGCGGCTCAAGGAACTGCTCGACATCCCCGTGTTCCACGACGATCAGCACGGCACGGCGGTGGTCGTGTTGGCTGCTCTCGAGAACGCGCTCAAGATCGTGGACAAGAAGATGGCCGACCTCAACGTGGTCATCGCCGGTGTCGGTGCTGCCGGCGTGGCCATCAGCAAGATGCTGATGGAAGCGGGCGTGGCTCACGTGATCGGCGCCGACCGCCAGGGCGCCATCTGGGATGGTCGCACCGAGCTGAACCCGGTCAAGCAGTGGTTCGCGGAGAACACCAACCCCGATCGCCGCAGCGGTTCGCTGGGCAAGATAATGCGCGGGGCCGACGTGTTCATCGGTGTCAGTGGGCCCAGCCTGATCACGGCCGACGACCTGCGCACGATGGGCACGAAGCCCATCGTCTTCGCCATGGCGAATCCCGATCCCGAGATCCGGCCCGAAGAGGCCGCCGGCATCGCCGCTGTCATCGCCACCGGGCGCAGCGACTTTCCCAACCAGATCAACAACGTGCTGTGCTTCCCGGGTATCTTCCGCGGCGCGCTCGACGCCGGTGCGACCACCATCACTGAGGGTATGAAGCTGGCGTCGGCCAACGCCATCGCCTCGGCCGTCAGTGAAGACGAGCTCGCTCCCGACTTCATCATCCCGTCGGTGTTCGACAAGCGGGTCGTGAGCCTGGTGGCCGAGGCCGCCGCCAACGCCGCCATCCTCGAGGGCGTGGTGCGATGACCACGGCTGCGCCCGTCGATTGACCGTGGGGCACGAGCGGCCGTTCGATGCCGTCACCTTCGACTTCTGGCAAACGCTGGTGCGCACCAGCGCCGGCGACACGCGGGCGGCCCGAGCCGCTTCGGTCACCGCTGCGTTGGGGCGCTTTGCCCACGAGGTCGACCCCCAAACCCTCGAGTTGGCCTTCGACCACGCGTTCGTGTTGTTCGATGACGCGTGGCACGAGAATCGGCAGGTCACCGCAGTCGACGCCGCCCATCTGGTCATCCACCACCTGGGCTTCGATCTCGATCCCGACGCGCGCGCCGCGGTGATCGAGTCCTTCGTGGACGGCGCTGCCGGCCTCGACATGCAGCTCGCCGATCACGTCGAGGAGACGTTGGTCGGGCTCAAGGAACGCGAGGTGCGGCTCGCCATCATCTGCGATGTGGGCCTGACACCGTCGACCGCGCTGCGGGGCTATCTCGATGCGCACGGCGTGCTCGACCTGTTCGACCACTGGTCGTTCAGTGACGAGGTCGGCTGCTACAAGCCGGCCCGGCAGATCTTCGAGCACGCCCTGACTGGTCTCGGCGGGGTGAATCCGGCGCGAGCCGCTCACGTTGGTGACCTGCGCCGCACCGACATTGCTGGTGCCCAGGCCATGGGCATGACGGCGGTGCGCTATCGCGGCATCAACGATGACCCGGTCGGGCCCGACCTGCCCGAGGGCGATCACGTGATCGGCGATCACATCGAGCTGTTCGCCGCCCTCGGCCTGGACTGATGCCAGGTCGGTCTCCTCGTTCGTCCGTCGGTCAGCCAGTCGTGAGCTCGCCGGCCAGCAGGTCCATCAGCAGGCTGTCGTGCCAGATGCCGTCGGATCCTCGCTCGGACTGCCGCTCGATGCCCACGGGGCGGAAGCCATCCTTGGTGTAACAGCGGATGGCGGCGGCATTGTCGGCCGCCGGGTCGATGGTGATCCGGTCGTGGCCGTGGTGGACGATCAGGTGACGGGCCAGGGCACGCGTCGCGGCCGAACCTGGCTACACGCCAGCGTCTCGTTGGTGATTCCGTCGGTTCGGTGTGCGCGGTGCGGTAGACGTAGCTGTCGAGGCTCTCGATCGATTGCCACGTCGAGAAGTTCACCAGGATCAGCTCGTCGTCGAAGGGCCTCTCGTCGGTGGCGTTGCCGGACTCGGTCTGGAATCGCCAGACGAACCCCGGGCTGGCTTCGGCCAGCACGTTGGTGGGGTCCCGCGCATCCATGAACTCGGCCTGGTGGCTTGCGACTGGACCGGGCGGCCCGACCGTGTGATGTTCGAGGCCCTGCTGCCGGTGAAGGAGATCCCCATGGCCCCCACGTTCGCCACCGCTCGCCAAGTCGATCGCGACGAGCTCGTCGCCTTCGTGCGTTCACGTCATCGAGGGGTGCTGGCGACGACCCGGCGTGACGGTCGGCCACAGTTGTCGCCGGTGTCATGCGGCGTCGACGAAGCGGGTCGGATCGTCGTCGCGACCTATCCCCATCGGGCCAAGGCCCGCAATGCCCGGGCCAATCCGCTCGTGTCGATCTGCGTGCAATCCGATGACTGGAGCGGCGCCTACGTCGATGTTGATGGTCGGGCCGAGGTGGTCGACATGCCCGACGCGCTCGATGGGCTGGTCGAGTACTTCCGCAGCATCTCGGGAGAGCATCCCGACTGGTCCGAGTACCGCGACGCGATGGTTCGTCAGGACAAGTCGCTGCTGCGGATCACCATCGACCGATGGGGACCCATCGCCACCGGCGGCTTCCCACCCGAGCTGGCCGACTGACTCTCGGTGCGGGTCGGCGGGTCAGATCTCGGTGATTGCCGTGCGGAGCCGAAGTTTCGCCTTGGACGGCCAACCTCGGTCAGTCGTCACGAGGTGATCGGCTTCGAGGTGAGCGGCCGTGGCGATCACCAGTGCATCGGGCAGCTTCAGCGATCGATGCTGTGCTCGCAGTCGGGCCGCCGCCACGGCGACGTCCGCGTCGAGTGGGGCAATCTCAACCGGGACCTGCTCGACCAGACGACGGACGAGTGCCACCGCGTCTGAGCCGTTTCGGGATGGCCCAACCAAGACCTCCGCGAAGGCTGAAGCGGGGAGCACCAAGCGGTCGTTTCGGTCATGGGCGGATCGAAGCGCGGCGTGGGCCCCTTCGTGATGGGCGTCGTCGCGGTCGAGAAATCCGATGACCACGCCGGCGTCGAGGACGGTCAGTCCCATTCATCTCGCAGTCGCTCGAGTTCGTCGGCGTGGTAGATGCCGGTCAGTGCTCCGGCGAACTCGGCGAGAACATCGACCTCGCGTTCGAAGGTGACGCGGCCCGGACCGTCGGCGTGAGCCATGAGCCGCTCGCCGACCTCGAGCCCGGCGGCGCGGAGTGCGGCGGTCGGAATCGTGACTTGGTGCTTGGAGCTGACCCGGGAGGTACCCCGGCGACGATTCTTTACTTCACCCATGAATGTAAAGATAGGCCGGAAGCGGCGATGATGCAATGGTCAGTGGAGGCTGGTGTGACTGTCCGTCACGGCTTGCTGCGTGGGCGGGTCAGACGTGCTGGAGGCCGATGGGGTGGGGAAGGTGAGGAGCGAGGTGCTCGAAGTCTCCGACGTCTGATGTGATCACGACGGCGTGATGGGTTGACGCAACGAGGGCGACGTGGGCATCGACGACGTCGGAGGTGTCTGAAGCTGCGAGCAACGCGCCGACCTCGTG
>JAYUBX010000080.1:0-2326 GCA_043740665.1 Candidatus Neomicrothrix sp. | reverse complement strand
CACCTGGTCGAGTTCAACATCTACATCGGCCTGCTCATCTGGCCGCTGCGGTCCTTGGGGCAGATCATCGCCGGGGCCCAGCGGGCCGCCGCCGCTTCGCAGCGAGTGCAGGCGGTGCTGGCCACCGATCCGGTCATCGTCGACCGACCCACCACGGTGGCCCTGCCCACCACGTCGCACGGCGAAGTGCGGTTCGAAGCGGTGGCGTTCGGCTACGAGGCAGGGCGCGACGTACCGGTGCTGGCATCGCTCGATCTGGTGATCGGGGCCGGCGAATCGGTGGCGCTGGTGGGCGCCACGGGCAGCGGCAAATCGACGGTCGCCCGGCTGCTGCCCCGGTTCTACGACGTCGACGGGGGGCGCATCCTGCTCGATGGTGTCGACGTGCGCGACCTGGCGCTGCACGATCTGCGGCAGGCCATCGGGCTGGTGTTCGAGGAGACCTTTCTGTTCAGCGACACCATCGGCAACAACATCGCCTTCGCCGATCTCGACGCCGACGACGAGACCATCGAGCGAGCGGCCCGATTGGCCGGCGCCGACGAGTTCATCCGGGCCCTGCCCGACGGGTACCGCACCGAGATCGGCGAGCGCGGGTTCTCGCTCTCGGGCGGCCAGCGGCAACGCATCGCCATCGCCCGAGCGATCCTGGCCGACCCCCGCGTGCTGATTCTGGACGACGCCACGTCGTCGGTCGATCCCACCAAGGAGCACGAGATCCGCGATGCGTTGGCCGAGGTGATGCACGGCCGCACCACCATCGTCATCGCCCATCGGCCGGCCACCATCGCCCTGGCCGATCGGGTGGTGTTGCTCGACGCCGGCGAGATCGTGGCCCAGGGCACGCATACCGAGTTGCTGGCGACGAACGATGCGTATCGGCAGGTGTTGGCCGCCGTCGAGGCTCACGAGGCGCAATTGGTTGACGAGGCGGACGAGCCAGCCGGGGAGGTGGTCGTCGATGTGGGGTGAAGCGGGCGTCGCCGAGGAGGATGCCCTCGATCGCGCGCAGGCTCGGTGGGTGATGCGCCGCGCCGCGGCCATGTTGCGGCCGTACAAACGCGAGGTGATCGTCAGCTCGGTGCTGATGGTGCTGTGGACAGCTTCGATCATCGCCGGACCGCTGTTCGTCCGCTACGGCATCGATCACGGCATCAACGCCAACCGCGCCCGTGGGCTCAACGAAGCGGTGGCGGCCTACGTGGGCACCGCGGCGGCCACCTACTTCGTCTATCGCCGACTGATCGTGGTCGTGAGCAAGGCCGGCGAGGGCTTCCTGCGCGACCTGCGCACGCGTGTCTTCGATCATCTGCAGCGCCTTTCGATGCCGTTCTACGACCGCGAGAAGGCCGGAGTCCTCGTCTCCCGAATGACGTCCGACGTCGACTCGCTGGCCGAGTTGGTGCAGATGGGTCTGGTCATGTTCGCCATGAACACCCTGCTGCTGGCGTTTTCATTGGTCGTGCTGGTGATCGTGTCGTGGCAGTTGGCGCTGGTCTGCCTGATCGCCCTGCCGTTCGTGATCATCGCCAGCATCCGATTCCAGCGCGAATCCAACCGGGCGTACCTCACGATTCGTGATCGCATCGGCCACACCTTGTCGCGCCTGCAAGAGGGCATCAGTGGAGTGCGGGTGATTCAGGCCTACGGACGCGAGTCGGTCGAGATCGAGCGGTTCGGCGTCGACAGTCGCGACCTGTACGACGCCCACATGCGGTCGGTGCGAGCCCAGGCCTGGTACCTGCCGGTGATCGAGTTCGCCGGTCTGGGCACCACTGCTCTGGTCATCGGCATCGGCGGGTGGATGAGCATCAACGGCGTGATCACCATCGGCACGATCGCGTTCTTCGTGCTGACCCTGGGCAACCTGTTCGACCCGGTGCAGCAGTTGAGCCAGCTGTTCAACACGGTGCAGAGCGCGGGGGCCGGTCTCAAGAAGTTGTTCGAACTGCTCGACACCGCGGTCGATGTGCCCGAGCGGGCCGGAGCGGTCGACCTTCCACCGACCGGCGACATCGTCGTCGACCACGTGTCGTTCGCCTACGTCGGATCCGATCCGGTGCTCCGTGAGGTCGACCTGGTCATCGCGGCCGGCGAGCGCTTGGCCCTCGTGGGTCCCACCGGCGCCGGCAAGTCGACCTTGGCCAAGTTGGTGGCCCGGCTCTACGACCCAACCGAGGGCTCGGTGCGCTTCGCCGGCATCGATCTGCGGGATGTCACGCAACGCTCGTTGCGTGAACGCATCGTGGTCGTGCCGCAGGAAGGGTTCTTGTTCAACGGCACCATCCGCGAGAACATCCGCATCGCCCGCGGCGACGCGACCGAC
>JAYUBX010000079.1:0-1879 GCA_043740665.1 Candidatus Neomicrothrix sp. | reverse complement strand
GTCTACGGGGTCGTCTGGTACGTGCCCAACGGGCAGATCATGCGGGTCGCCAACAAGTCACAGGAGTGGGCTCGGGCGCTCCTCGACGTCACCGTGTCCTACGACGCAGACGTCGACGACGCCAAGCTGGTCATTCGCCAGACGGCCGAGACGCTCGTCGCCGAACCCGAGTGGTGCAACGAGGTGCTCGAGCCGCCCGAGGTCTGGGGCATCGAGAACTTCGGCCCGAACGGCATCGCCATCCGCTTGGTCGTCAAGACCCGTCCGACCTCGCAGCCGCTCTTGATGCGCGAGCTGCGCGCCCGGCTCAAGGACGCGCTCAATGACGCCGGGATCCCCCTCGCCTTCGAGCAGGCCATGCGCGTGCAATGGCGGGCCACCGATCTACCGCTCAGCCCCGATGCCACCGGAGCCAACGACGATCCCGCGGTCTGACTACGAAGGGGCTGGGACGGGTTCGTCGGGGGCGGCGAGGGTGACGACGACCGACGGCTCGTCGGTGCTCGTGTCGGCCAACTCGACGACGTCGACGGTGGCCACGGCACCGGCGTCGGTGACGTCCGCCAGCGCCGAGCGCAGCGCGGCCAGTCGAGCCGGTTGATCGGTCACCACGATGTGGTCGACCTCGGTCTTGAGTGACCGCTTGGCTTCGGTCTTGGCCCGGCGCACCTCGCCCAGCACCCACCCGGTGACGTCGGTGACCAGCGGGTCGGCGGCACCGGCGAGGTCGCGGAGCTCGGTGGCGTCGGGCCAGGCTGAGCGATGGACCGATCCGGCCTGCCACCACGACCAGACCTCTTCGGTGACGAACGGGATGAACGGCGCCAGCAGCCGCAGTTGGGTCGAGAGCGCAACTTGCAGCGCCGCCTGAGCCGACGTCGCGGCGGCATCCCCCTGGCTGCCGTAGGCCCGCCCCTTGACCAATTCGAGGTACTGGTCGCAGAAGGTCCAGAAGAACGACTCGGTGCGCTCGAGGGCCCGGGCGTAGTCGTAGCCCTCGAAGGCGGTGGTGGCCTCGTCGACCAGGTCGGCCAGTCGGGCCAGCATGGCCCGGTCGAGCGGCTCGGTGATCTGACCGGCTGCGACGGGTTGGCCGTCGCTGAGCCCGAGGGCGAAGCGTGACGCGTTGAGCAGCTTGATGGCCAGGCGGCGGCCGACCTTCATCTGACCTTCGTCGACCGCGGTGTCGGTACCGGGACGGCCGTTGGACGCCCAGTACCGCACCGCGTCGGCGCCGAACTGGTCGATCATCGGTCGGGGGGTTATGACGTTGCCCTTCGACTTCGACATCTTCTTGCGGTCGGGGTCGAGCACCCAGCCCGACAGCGCAGCGTCGGTCCACGGCAGGGTGTCGAACTCGAGGTGTGACCGCAGCACGCTCGAGAACAGCCAGGTGCGAATGATGTCGTGGGCCTGGGGGCGCAGGTCCATCGGGAACGTGCGGGCGAACAGGTCGTCGTCCTCGCCCCAGCCGGTGACGATCTGCGGGGTCAGTGACGACGTGGCCCACGTGTCCATGATGTCGGGGTCGCCGACGAAGCCGCCGGGCTGGCCGCGTTGCGACTCGTCGAAGCCGGCCGGTGCTTCGACCGACGGGTCGACGGGCAGGTGATCCTCGGACGGCACGAAGCGCTGTTCGTGATCGACCTCACCCTCGGCGTCGATGCCGTACCAGACCGGAATGGGAACCCCATAGAAGCGCTGGCGTGAGATCAGCCAGTCGCCGTTGAGGCCGTCGACCCAGTTCTCGAATCGCACCTGCATGTAGGTCGGATGCCAGTTCAGTTGCTGACCCCGCTGCACCAACGCGGCGCGGAGGTCGGCATCACGCCCGCCGTTGCGGATGTACCACTGGCGGCTGGTGACGATCTCGAGCGGG
>JAYUBX010000078.1:0-2890 GCA_043740665.1 Candidatus Neomicrothrix sp. | reverse complement strand
CGGGCAGCGGATGGCGGCGGCGCTGGCCGCTCTGTCGGCGGCGTTCTGGTTCGACTTCTTCTTCACCGTGCCCTTCTATTCGCCCAGCATCGCCAACGGCGACGACGCCCTCACGGCTGTGCTCCTGCTGGTGGTCGGTCTGACCGTCGGCGAGCTGTCGGTCTGGGCGTTGCGCCAGCGCGACGACGCCCGACGTGGCCGCCACGATGTGGCTCGTATCCATTACGCGGCCGAACTGATGGCCCAGGGCGAATCGGCCGATCGGCTGGTGCACGCCGTCGCCCTCGAGCTGCTCGACCTGCTCTCGCTGCGGGACTGCCGCTTCGATCCGGGTCCGCCCGACCCGGTGCTGCCGCACCTCGATCACGACGCCGCGGTGCGCTGGGGCGAGCTCGAATGGGGCACCGGCACGCTCGGCTTCCCGACCAAGGGCGTCACCCTCGAAGCGCAGGGCAACGGCTTGGCCGTCGGTGCGTTCACCATGATCCCGACGCCGGGTCTCACCATCGACGCCGACCGACTGGTTGTCGCCGTGGCCCTGGCCGATCAGGTCGGCGCCGCCCTGGCCGGGTATCAACCGGTCTGATCCACCGGCCCGACGGGCAGGCGCAGGGTGAATCGAGCCCCGCCACCTTCGGCGTTCTCGGCGGTGCACACGCCGCCGTGCTCGTCGGCGATGGCAGTCACGATCGACAGGCCCAGCCCGACCCCGTGTCCGACGCGTGCGTGGTCGGCCTGCCAGAAGCGGTCGAAGGCGTGGCGGGCGGCCTCGTCGGCGAGTCCGTCCCCGTGGTCGCGGACCACCAGGATCGCCTGGCCGTCGTCGATGGACGTACTCACCTCGATCGGCGAGCCGGCGGGGGTGTGCCGCAGCGCGTTGGCCATGAGGTTGGCGACGGCCTGGCGCAGGTGGTCCTGGTCGCCGTCGACCACGATCGGGTCGGGGGCATCGAGGGTGAGGGCGCGGGTCGGGTCGGCGGCGACGGCATCGCTACAGGCATCGGCAGCCAGCACGGTCAGGTCGACCGGTACCCGCACGGTCGGCCGGGTCTGGTCGAGTCGGGCCAGTAGCAGCAGGTCCTCGACCAGCACGCCCATCCGGGCCGCCTCGTCCTCGATGCGGCGCATGACGACGGCCTGGTTGACGTGGTCGAGCTCGGCGTCGATGCGGAACAGCTCGGCGAATCCCTGGATCGAGGTGAGAGGTGTGCGCAGCTCGTGCGACGCATCAGCCAGGAACTGGCGCAGCCGCTGCTCGGTCGACTCCTGCTCTTGGAAGCCCGTCTCGATGCGGCCGAGCATGGTGTTGAGGGCCAGCCCGAGCTGGCCGACCTCGCCTCGCGGGTCGGACGGCGTAACTCGCTGCGACAGATCGCCGGCGGTGATCGACTGGGCCGAGGTGGCCATCTGCTCGAGCGGGCGCAGGCCACGACGCAAGATGAGCCACGACCCCATGGCCAGGATGGCGAGCAGGGCGGCGGCTGACCCGGCTTCGATCAGGACCAGTAGTCGCAGCGAGTCGGTGACGGTGGTGAGCGGCACGGCCACCACCAGGGTGTCGCCGCCGTCGGGTTGGGTGGGCCCGACGTAGACGCGCCACTCGCCCGAACCCGAAACCGATCCGGTGTCGTAAAAGGTGGCCGTGCCCGACGACTGCAGGTGGTCGGCCAGGCGGGGCTGCGACGTCGAATCAGAGATCTGCACCTGGTTGATCACCGTGCCGGTGGCGTCGCGCAGCTCGGCGTAGGTGTTCGGAGGGATCACGACGCGCGGCCCAGGGGGACCCCCACCGCCGGGCTGCGATCCGTTGGATCCGTTCGAGGAGGGTCCGGTCGTCCCGAAGGTCGGCTCGGTGAGGTAGCGGCTGACGACCGGCACCGACGCCTGGATCTGATCGTCGAGCCGTTGGTACTGCGCATGGGCGTACAGCGAATAGGTGACGATGCCGAACACGGCGAGCCCACCCGTCGTCAGCGCCACGAGGGCCAACACCAGCCGCATGCGCAACGTCATGGTCGAAGATTGGCCCGCTGTCGTCGTAGGCGCCAGATGCCCTTGAGGTCATCCCGGGCGGTGCGCACCACGTCGACGCTCGAATCCGGATCGTCGATCCAGTCGACCGGCACCTCGTGGATGCGCAGGCCGCGGCGTTCGGCCAGCACCAGCAGTTCGGTGTCGAAGAACCATTCCTCGTCCTCGACGTGGGGCAACAGGGCCCGGGCCACATCGGCTCGAACCGCCTTGAACCCGCACTGGGCGTCAGAGAAGTGGGTGTGCAACCCGACCTTGAGCAGCCGGTTGTAGCTACGTGAGATGAACTCGCGCTTGGGACCGCGCACCACGTGCGAGCCAGGGGCCAGCCGGGTACCGATGGCCAGGTCGCTGTGGCCCGAGACCAGGGGAGCGATCAGCGGCAGCAGGGCGTCGAGATCGGTCGACAGATCGACGTCCATGTAGGCGACAACGGCGGCATCGGTGTGACTCCAGGCCTGCCGGAGCGCCCGGCCGCGTCCCTTTTTGTCGAGATGCACGGCCCTCACGTCGTCGAGCTGATGGCTCATCCGTCGGGCCGCCGCCCAGGTGCGATCGGTGCTGGCGTTGTCGACGATGGTGATCACCCATGACAGCGGGAACCGGGTGACGAGATAGCCGTGCAGGCGGCGGATCGATGCTTCGAGCGTGGCTTCCTCGTTGTAGACGGGCACGACGATCTCGACCGTCGTGCCCCGTTGGCGAGGCCGACTGCTCGGGGTCGGGGTGACCGGACTGGGTGCGAGTTCGAGGGTGGTCATGACGGGTACCTTCCGTTGGGTCGGATTGATCGAGGTGGTCAGTGCTTGATGCCCATGGTCAACGCCGCCACGTAGGGCGCCGCCGCCGACACGGCCAG
>JAYUBX010000077.1:0-2020 GCA_043740665.1 Candidatus Neomicrothrix sp. | reverse complement strand
ACCGTGTGGACGCCGCGGCCGTCGGCGGACCAGACGAGCTGGTTGATCACGTTGAGCAACGGTCGCCATTCAGGCCGATCCGTGTCGTGGAGGACGATGTCAGCTCGCTTGCCTACGTCCAGCGATCCGATCTGATTGTCCAGCATCATCGTCCGGGCGCCACCGAGGGTCGCCATCTCGTAGGCCATCTCGGCGGGGAACATGTGCGGATCGGTGCGGGCGTCCTTGAACAGGCCGGCGACGAGATACGTCGCCCGCATCAGATCCGAGTAGTTCGAGGCGTTGTTCCCGTCGGTACCGATCGACACGTTGATTCCCTGTTCAACCATTTCGGGAAATTTCCCGACTTGGGTGATGCCGTAGCCGACCTTCAGCGCGGTGGTGGGGCAGTGCGCCACGCTGACCGCTGCCTCAGCCATCAGGGCGATCTCGGCGTCGTCCACTCGCACGCAATGGGTGATCGCCACGTTGCCGTCGAGCACACCGATCTCGGCGAGATGGACCATCGGCCGCTGCCCGAATTCGGCGATGAAGCCGTCCGGGTCGAGCATCGCCGGCGACATGTGGAAGCTCATGCCGACGTGGTGCTCGTCGGCCAACTGCTTGGCTGCTTTCCAGAGCGGGTCACTGCAGGTCGTGTGACCGACGAGCGTGCTCCAGGCTGCGACACGGCCTCCCGCGTGGCTGCGATGCGCATCGAGTTGATGTTCGAGGTGTTTGATCGCCACGTCGGTGGATTGCCGATACACCGACGGTTCCGGTGGCAGGTCCCACACCCATCTGCCGACACGGGCGCGGATGCCGACATCGACCAGGCCCTCGATCACCTCGTCGAGGAAACGGATCGTGCCGGCTTCGAGGAAGGTCGTCGTGCCGGAGCGGAGCATCTCGACGGCGGCGAGCTGGCCGGAGACCTTTTCCTCGGCGGCGTCGAACACGGAGTACAGCGGGCAGAGCCATTCGAAGACGTTCTCAACGAACGGCGTGTCGTCGGGAACGTAGCCGCGGGTGAGCGGCTCGCCGGTGATGTGGATGTGCGTGTTCACCATTCCCGGCGTGACGACGAAGCGCTCGCCGCCGATGGTGCGCGCGGCGACATAGTCACGTTCGATGTCGCTGGCCTTGCCGACGGCAACGACCGTGTTGCCGCTGACGGCGACGGCTCCGTTGCGGATGATGTCGCGGTCCCGGTTCATCGTCACGACGTACCAGCCCTTGATGATCAGGTCGACCGCCATCGCCTGACTCTGTTCGGTCTCGTTCGTCATGTCAATTGTCCTCCGAGTGGTTTGGTGGCGAGGTAGACTTGGTTGAAGCCGATCGGCTCGACGAGCCGGATCGCTTCCAGGCCGGCACCGGCGAGCCAGCCGTACACCTGCCGGTGGGTCAGCACACCGCCGCGTTCGGTGTTGGCCAGCATCGTCAGACCCATGTGCACGCCGAAGGCGTTGTGCTTGCGATCGTTGTCGGCGAAGTAGTCCGCCAGGACGATCTGTCCGCCGGGCACCAACGCCTCGGCTGCCCGGCGGACGAGTCCGGCGGCGCGCTCGTCCCCCTCGGTCCGGCAGATGTGACCGAGCACGACGATGTCGTAGTGCTCCGACTCCAACCTGATGTTGTGGAAGTCGCCAGGACGAAGTTCGGCTCGGTCCCTCAGGCCTTGGCTCATCAGCGTCTCGGCGGCAAATCCGATGACCCCGTCGAGGTCGTTGATGACGGCTGTGGACCCAGCCGATTGTTCGAGGACGGCGATTGCCCACGGGGCCCGCCCGGCGCCGAGGTCGAGGACCCGCAGACCCGGCCGGCGGGGCCACCCGACGCTGATCCCCAAGCGTGTTGCGGCGCGGTGTTGTGTCGGGAACGTGGCGGTGACGAGCGGGCCGTAAAACGGCGCCGGGTCGTGCTCGATCGGCGTCTGCACCTTCCCGGTGCGAACCGTCTGGGCCAGCTGTTCCCAGTTCCCAAGCGGGCCCGGCGCAATCCGCACGAGTGAGGCCATCGTCGCAGCCCCGTCGGCGCA
>JAYUBX010000076.1:0-2556 GCA_043740665.1 Candidatus Neomicrothrix sp. | reverse complement strand
CCGCCAAGATCGACTCACCGGCTTGGCCAACCGCACCCGTTTCGTCGCCGCGCTCGACGACACCCTGCTCGATCCGGGTCAAGTCACCGTCGCCTTGGTTCTCTACATCGACCTCGACGATTTCAAACCCATCAACGATCGATTCGGTCACGCGTTCGGGGATCGGGTCCGGGTCACGACCGCGAAGCGTCTCACGGTCATCGCCGACGATCGGGACTTGGTGGCCCGCATCGGTGGTGACGAGTTCGCCATCCTCACCACCTGGTTCGAGAGCGAGGCCCCCGCCCTGCGCTACGCCGACGACGTGATCGCCGCCATCGCCACGCCGATCGAGATCGGCGCGGAGACGGTGCACGTCGGAGCCAGCATCGGGTTGGCCGGCGCGTCAGGTACTCGGTCGACGTCGAGCCAGGTGCTCGACGCGGCCGACCAGGCGATGTATCAGGCCAAGCGCGAAGGTCGAAACCGCTCTCGTCACGCGGCGAGCTGACGCCCGTCGAGGCAGCATCCGAGCCCCCGGGACTTCTTTGTGGCGCCGCCGTCGCCCCGGCGACCACGCCGGGATGGACCTTGACGGTCAAGACCACCGCCACGACACCAGCCGCAGATCGGTCAGCGCGTCGAGTCGAGGATCGCTCGTCCGCCCGCGGCGGGGCCTGATGCATGACTGAACACGGCCGAGCCGGCCACCAGCACGTTGGCACCGGCATCGACGCACGCTCGGGCGTTCGAGGCATCAACGCCACCGTCGACTTCGACGTCGGTCGCCAAGCCCTGCCGGTCGATCTCGGCTCGCACCCGTTCGACCTTCGACAACATCCGGGGAATCAGCCGTTGCCCACCGAAGCCCGGGTCGATGGTCATCACCAGCGCTAGGTCACAGATCTCGAGCACGTCGTCCAGACACGACGCCGGCGTGCTCGGGTTGATGGCCGCACCCGCCCGGCAGTCGAGCTGGCGAATGCGGGTCAGCGTGCGATGGAGGTGGGGCGACGCCTCGTAGTGAACCGTGATGCCGTCGGCCCCGGCCGCGGCGAAGGTCTCGAGATGACGCTCGGGCTCGACGATCATGAGATGCAGTTCGAGCGGCAGATCGGTGATCGACCTCAGGGCGCGCACGGTGTCGGTGCCGAAGGTGAAGTTGGGCACGAAGACTCCATCCATGACGTCGACGTGCAGCCGCTCGGTGCCGCTCCCTTCGAGTGCCTTCACCGCGTCGGCCAGACGGCCGAAGTCGGCCGCCAACAGGCTCGGGGCCAGGCAGACAGCGTCGGCACAGGGGGACCAGGTCGATCGAGGCATACGCCATCATGCCTGGTCGCACGCGTCGCCTGAGTCACGTATCGCTTGACCGCATCGGCGAGGTCACCATCGAGTGGACCTTCGACGCTCCCCGCGAGCGAGTGTTCGAGTGCATGGCCACGCCCGAGCTCCTCACCCTGATCTCGGCCTGGGCCATCGGCCTAACGTGGCGAGTGGCCAGCACCCGGTGGAACCACAACATCCACTACCACCGCGTGATCCTCGACGTGGTCCCGACCACGTGCGAGCGCGCCCTCGACATCGGCTGCGGCGAGGGGATGCTCACGCGCCAGCTGCGCGAGGTCGTCCCGAGCGTGGTCGGGATCGATCTCGACGAGCCGAGCATCGAGCTGGCCGGTCGGCAGCCCGCCGGCGGGCTCGACTATGTGGTGGGCGACGTACTCACCTACCCGTTCGAGCCAGCCTCGTTCGACCTCATCGCCTCGGTCGCCGCCCTGCACCACCTCGACACGGCGGATGGCCTGCGACGGATGGACCAGCTGCTGCGCCCGGGCGGCACCCTCGCCGTCGTCGGCTTGGCGCGATCGACCACACCCCCCGACCGACTGCTCGACCTGGTCGGCGCCATCTCCAGTCGCCGGCACCGACTGAGCAAGACCTACTGGGAGCACTCGGCGCCCATCGTCTGGCCCCCGCCCGACTCGTACGGCCAGACCCGCGACACGGCGCGGCGACTGCTGCCCGGTGTCGGCTATCGCCGCCACGTCGTGTGGCGGTACTCACTCGTCTGGGTGAAGCCCGGCTGATCAGTGCCAGACTCACGCCGCCGAACCAGTTCGAATGAACGGCGTCGAGGGGACCATCATGCGGGCGGTACGCAACACCAACAACGGCATCGAAATCGTAGAGGTACCGGCGGTCGAACCGACGAGCGACTGGGTCCGCGTGCGGGTGCGGGCCGCCGGCATCTGTGGGTCGGATCTGCACCTGCTCGAGTGGGGGCCCATGCCGGTGACCCTCGGGCACGAGTTCGCCGGTCTGCTCGATGACGGCACCCCCGTCGCGGTGGCGCCCCAGACTGCCTGCCTCGAGTGCGACCGATGCCGAGCAGGCGACCAACACCTGTGTCGCACGCTGCTCGACCGCACCCACGGCGTATCGATCGATGGCGGCCTGGCCGACGAGGTCTTGGTCGACGCCCGCGCTGTCGTGGCCCTACCGACCGGCGTCCGGCTCGCCGATGCCGGCCTGGTCGAGCCATTGGCCGTCGCCGTGCACGGCGTCAACGTCGCC
>JAYUBX010000075.1:0-11338 GCA_043740665.1 Candidatus Neomicrothrix sp. | reverse complement strand
GGCAGCTTGGCCCCACCGAACAGCACGCCGATGACCACCAGAACGATCAGGATGTCGGGGCTGAAGATCTCGGCGACCACCATGGTGGGGCACTCCTCTGGCTCGGGGTCGGGCTCGTGTCGGGCTCGGATCAGGCGGGCGTCGATCGGCGGAATCCACCGCTCGTCCCCGTAGACGGTACGCCAATGGCGGACCGGATTCCAGGGCAGCGATCGCGTCCTCCTCAAAGTAGGGCCAATCGGTGTGATCGGCCGGAAAACGCTGTCCAGATGGGTCCAAACCGCCCACGGCGGGGGCGATTGTCATGGTACCGTTGCCCGCACTCGTGCAGCTACTGGAGGTCACAGACATGGAAATAGACCGCCGGTCTCTCATGAAGAAGGGCATTATCGCCGGTGGCGCGGTCTGGGTCGCGCCCATGATCTCGTCGGTCACGGCCGCGGCGGCCGCCAGCACCGGGTGCACAAATACGATCGCCAACTCTTTTCAGATCACCGCCGGGGTGCCCGAGACCTCGCCGATCGATCCACACCTCATCTTCGCGACCATCACCAAGACGATCCCGTGCATCGGCCCGTTGCAACATGTCTACATCTCGGACACGCCCAACGCCGTCTCCGGGTTCTACCTCGACGAGCTCATCCGGTTCACCATCAACGGCGTCGTGTCCAACAACTTCGGCTTCTGGGCGTCGTCGAGCGGCTGCCCGAACCTTGGCGGGGCGCCGGGCTTCACGCAGACGAGCACGACGGGCTACTACAACAACGCCAGCCCGACGTCCGGTTCGGGGCCGTGGGACATCACCTCGAACTTCCCGGTCGGCACCGGCAGCATCACGGTGAAGGTCGATTTGCAGAACTGCGCCGGGCCACAGGGCACGCGGAACAATCCCCTGTACCTCGTCATCAAGTAGCCCGACCTGACGTCGCTGGGCGGGCTGTGATCGACTGGAACCATGGCCACCGTTGAAGCTCCGATCTCTGCTGTCGGTGACACGCATGCGAGCCGAACGCCGATGGCCGTGCGCAAGCTCGTGGCGACCTCGGTGGTATGCGCCGTCCTGGCCATCGTGACCATCGGCTGGGCGACGGCTACCCGCAACCATGCGCTCTGGGCCTTCGCCCTGTGGGTCGGCCTCACGGTGGCGGCCGTGGCTACTGGTGTGGTCTCGCTGGCCCGCCTGCCTCGCCGACGCGACATGCGGCCGCTGCGTCGCCTCGCCCTGCTCGGAGTGGTCGGCGGCGTGTTGTGCGCCACCCTCGGACTGGCCGTGTACAGCGCCAGCCGCACCAACGACTGCCCGCCCGATCAGCCCTGCACGATCCCCGCCGCCGGTCCCGGTCAGCGCAGCCAGCAACCCTGATCCATGGGATGGCTAGGACCCGCCGAAGATGGTGGCCAGCTCGTAGGGAGCGACCTCGTCGAGCTGGCCATAGGTGCACGACCGAGGATCACGATCGGGGCGCCAGTGCAGCAGCCGGGCCGAGTGGCGAAAGCGCCCGTTCTGCACCTGCTCATAGGCGACCTCGGCCACCAACTCGGGCCGCAGGGGGGTCCAGCTCATGTCCTTCTTGGCGTTCCAGCGGCTGGGCGCGCCGGGCATGCGTCCCGATTCGTGGGCCTGGGCCTCGGCCCATTCACGCCAGGGGTGGTTGTCGATGGCGTGGTCGAGGTAGGGGGCCAACTCGCCGAGCAACTCGTGGCGACGCCGGGCCGTGAAACTCGACGCCACCCCGACGTGGTGCAGCGTGCCCTCGTCGTCGAACAGGCCGAGCAGTAGGGACCCGACGCCGGCGCCGTCCTTGTGCATGCGGAAGCCGGCAACCACGCAGTCGGCGGTGCGGCGGTGCTTCACCTTGAACTGCACCCGCTTGTTGGGTTCGTAGATGCCCTCGGCCGGCTTGGCGATCACGCCGTCGAGCCCCGCGCCCTCGAACCGGGTGAACCAGTCGGCGGCCAGCTTGGGGTCGGTCGTCATCGGGGTGAGGTGGACCGGGGGGCGGGCCTGGGCCAACGACACGGTCAGCAGGTGCCGTCGTTCGCGCAAGGGTTCGTTGAGCAGCGATCGATCGTCGATGGCGAGCAGGTCGAAGGCGACGAACGATGCCGGGGTCTCGACGCTCAGGCGCAGCACTCGTGAGTCGGCCGGGTGGATGCGTTGCTGCAGCGCCTCGAAGTCGAGCCCGCCCGGGGTGGCGATGACGATCTCGCCGTCGACCACGCACCGGTCGGGCAGCGCGGCACGAAGCGGATCGAGCAACTCGGGGAAGTAACGCGTCAGCGGCCGTTCGTTGCGGCTGCCGAGCATGATCTCGTCGCCATCACGAAACAC
This sequence comes from Candidatus Neomicrothrix sp., assembly GCA_043740665.1. Classification (GTDB taxonomy): domain Bacteria; phylum Actinomycetota; class Acidimicrobiia; order Acidimicrobiales; family Acidimicrobilacustridaceae; genus UBA4742. The sequence continues at coordinate 9,006 of JAYUBX010000075.1, read as the reverse complement.
GATGCCGCGGAAGCCGTCCCACTTGGGCTCGTAGATCATCCCGTCGGCTTCGGGGAGGGCGTCGACCGCCTTGGCCAGCATGGGCGACACCGGTGGCATGACGGGAAGGTCCACAGGTCGAAGGCTACGACCTCGGCGACGGTCGATGTTCGCCGATGGGTCCTGATCGACCAGGTCCGGGGGCGGTCGGGCTCAGGGCGCGGGCGGGTCGATCCATTTGGGTCCGGCCGGGTCGGCCGTGGCACGCAGCCGATCGAGCAGGCGCGGCGCATCGTCGTCGTGCAACAGCAGCGCCCGACTGTCGGGTCGCAGCAACTGGTCGTCGACGCCGCGGTCCAGGAAGGCGACCAGGTGCTCGTAGTACCCGTCGACGTCGAGCAGCCCCACCGGCTTGTCGTGGATGCCGAGCTGGGTCCAGGTGACCGCCTCGACGACCTCCTCGATGGTGCCGTAGCCGCCGGGCAGCGCAATGAAGGCGTCGGCCAGTTCGGACATCAACGCCTTGCGCTCGTGCATGGATGCGACGACGTGCAGTTCGGTCAGCCGGTCGTGGCCGATCTCGTGATCGAACAACTTGTCGGGCATGACCCCGATGACCTCGCCGCCGGCATCGAGCGCGGCATCGGCCACGATGCCCATCAGCCCGACCGCCGCACCGCCGTAGACCACGCCGATGCCCTGATTGGCCAACAGACGGCCGAGTCCGGCGGCCGCCACGGCGAACGACGGTCGGGACCCAGAGCTCGATCCGCAGTAGACGCATACCCGTCGGAGCCTTCTCATGAGCGGGCACCCTATCGACTGCCCGAGAGGGTTCGGCCTCGCTGCATTCGGTACCTCGCAGGGACGGCCGGTACATTGACCGCTTATGTCGGAACACTCCATGAGCGAGCGCATCGAACAGCTCGAGAAGCGCAAGGAAGCGGCCCTGCACGCCGGGTCCGAACGGTCGGTCGAACGGCAGCACGCCAAAGGCAAGTTGCTTGCCCGCGAGCGCATCGACATCTTGCTCGACCCAGGCTCGTTCCACGAGCTCGACATGTTGGCCCGTCACCGGGTGCCGGCCGACCTGATCGAAGACCGGCCCTACACCGACGGTGTCGTCACCGGCTGGGGCACGATCGACGGCCGCAAGGTCTTCGTGTTCTCGCAGGACTTCACCGTGTTCGGTGGCGCGCTGGGCGAGGTCTTCGCCGAGAAGATCCACAAGGTGATGGATCTGGCCCTGTCGGTCGGCGCCCCGCTCATCGGTCTCAACGACGGGGCTGGTGCCCGCATCCAGGAAGGCGTCGTCTCGCTCGCCAGCTACGGCGGCATCTTCCACCGCAACGTGCTGGCGTCCGGCGTGACCCCGCAGATCAGCGTCGTGCTCGGCCCCTGCGCCGGCGGCGCCGTCTACAGCCCGGCCATGACCGACTTCATCTTCATGGTCGACCAGACCTCTCACATGTTCATCACCGGGCCCGACGTGGTGAAGACCGTCACCGGCGAAGAGGTCACCCTCGAGGAGCTCGGTGGCGCCAACAGCCACGCGTCCAAGTCAGGTGTGGCCACCTTCGTGTCGCCCGACGAGCAGTCGTGCCTCGAGGATGTGCGCTTCCTGTTCTCGTTCCTGCCGTCCAACAACCTCGAGTCACCGCCGTACTTCCCCCCGACCGATTCGCCCGACCGACTGTGCCCGGCGCTGGTCGACATCATGCCGGACAGCTCGAACCAGCCCTACGACATGAAGGCGGTCATCCGCGAGGTCGTCGACGACGGTGAGTTCTTCGAGTACTTCCCCAAGTGGGCCGGTTCGATCGTGTGCGGCTTCAGCCGCATCGACGGCCATCCGGTCGGCGTCGTGGGCAATCAGCCGATGATGCTGGCCGGCATCCTCGACATTGAGTCGTCCGAGAAGGCGGCCCGCTTCGTGCGCACCTGTGATGCCTTCAACATCCCGCTGATCACCTTCGTCGACGTGCCCGGGTTCCTGCCCGGTGTCGACCAGGAGTACGGCGGCATCATCCGGCATGGCGCCAAGCTGCTCTACGCCTACTGCGAGTCGACCGTTCCCCGCATCCAGATCATCACCCGCAAGGCATATGGCGGCGCCTATGTCGTCATGAACTCCAAGTCGATCGGCGCCGATTTGGCGTTCGCGTGGCCGTCGGCCGAGCTGGCGGTCATGGGACCTCAGGGAGCGGTCGAGATCCTGTATCGCCGCGAACTGCAGAACGTGGCCGACCCGGTCGCCCGCCGGGCCGAGCTGGTCGACGAGTACACCGAGCGCTTCGCCAACCCCTACGTGGCTGCCGAGCGAGGTTTCGTCGATGATGTCATCGACCCGGCCGAGACTCGCATCAAGCTGGTCGCCGGACTCGAGATGCTGCGGTCGAAGCGCGAAGAACTGCCGCATCGCAAGCACGGGAACATCCCGCTCTAGCGGCCGCCATGACCACCTCTCGCGATGCTTCGACGCCCACCGACGACGAACTGGCGGCCATCATGGCCGCGGTCGAGGTCGCCTGGCCACGCCCGGCCGGTGCCGAGACGGTCGCCGAACCGGCTCGCTGGCGATTCTCGGGCCGCTGGTGGTCACGACCCGTGCCCACCCGCCGCGACCGTCCCTAGGCTTACCGCCATGCGTGGCGACCGGGGTTTCACTCTCGACGAGACGCTCGCTCCGTTCCACGAGGCGTCGGACTGGTACCTCCGCGTGGTTCGCACGATCGGCAGCGACCAATGGGCCGAGCCCGGGCTGGGCGAGTGGAACGTTCTCGAGCTGGTGGCTCATGCCAGCCGGGCCTACCTGACCATCGAGCAGTACCTCCAGCCGTCGGGCGCGATCGACGTCGACTCGGCCGTCGACTATTTCCACCGGGCCATCCCCGGGCCCGAGGTCAACGTCGACATCGCCGATCGCGGGCGGGCCGAGGCAGCTGCGCTCGGCGAGGATCCCGTCGGTGAGGTTGAAGCCCGGGCTGCTCGAGCCTTCGACGTGATCGAGAGCGCCCCGGTCGGCGCCGTGTGTGTCAGCCGCGGCGGCACCCTGTCGCTGGCCGACTTCCTGGCTACGCGTGTCGTCGAGCTCACGATCCATTCCCTCGACCTGGCTCATGCCCTCGGTCTGGACGGTACCGAACTGGGCGAACCGCCCGAACCGGCGTCGCGCGTATCGCTCACGGTGCTGGCCGCGCTGGCGGCCCAGCCGTCGTCGGGCATGCTGCTGCGGGCGCTGACCGGACGAGTGCTGCTCCCGCAGGGCTTCAGCGTCTTCCCCTGACGTCGATTCGCGGCGATCGCGTCCGGGTCGGCTACAACGGGCCCATGGAGCTGACGACCGTTGCCGACGACGAAGCCGTGATCCACGACGGCTTCGAGGTGCATCGCTACGAGGGGCTCGAGCCTGACCGCGAGTACGACTTCGACGGGTTCGCGTTTCGGACCCTGCCCCGGCCGGCTGGCGCCCATCTCTGTACCTTCGCCACCGTCAACGACGTGCACTTCGGTGAAGTCGAGTGCGGCATCATCGAAGGACTCGACATCGGCCCGACCTTCGCCTCGGCGCCCGGCCACCTTCCCTACCCCGAGATCATGAACCGGGCAGCGGTGGCCGAACTGGCGGCCCTCGACCCCGTCGCGTTGGTGGTCAAGGGTGATCTCACCTCGCGGGGCACGGTTGACGAGTACGAGGATTTCCTCGCCTGCTACGGCGGCTTCGGCGATCGACTGCACCACATCCGGGGCAATCACGAGAGCTACAACCACGCCACCTTCGCGACCAACGCGCCCGTCGTGATCGACCTGCCCGGGGTGCGCTTGGCCGTCGTCGACACCTCGCTCGACGGCAAGGCGTCCGGCGGCTTGGCGGCCGACACCCTCGAGTGGCTCGACGACTTGGCCCGTGTCTCGATCGACCCCGTGCTGGTGATGGGCCACCACCACGTGTGGAGTCCCGAGTCGGCCAGTCGACCCGACAACTACTTCGGCATCAACCCTGACGACAGCGAGCGGCTGGTCGAACTGGTCGCCCGCCGCCCGGCGATCCGCGGCTACTTCGCCGGCCATACCCACCGCAATCGGGTGCGCCGGTTCGGGGCAACCGGTGACGTGCCCTGGGTCGAGGTGGCAGCGGTCAAGGAGTTCCCCGGGTCGTGGGCCGAGTACCGCGTGTTCGAGGGCGGCATCCTGCAGATCCATCGGCGCATCTCGTCGGTCGAGGCCCTCGACTGGACCGAGAAGACCCGGCATCTCTATGCCGACACCTTCTTCGACTACGCCTTCGGGCAGCTCGCCGACCGATGCTTCGCCATCACGACCAGCCCGTGACCGATCCCGACGCTCAGCCCGAGCCGAACCCCCAGGCTGACGGCGAGCCCGAAGCCGAGCCTCATCCGGCAGGGCCATTGGGCGACCTGCGGGTGCTCGACCTGTCGACGGTGTTGGCGGGCCCCGGCTGTGCCCGCTACCTGGCCGACTTCGGGGCCGACGTGATCAAGATCGAGCGTCCTGGTTCAGGGGACTCGGTGCGTGACATGGGATGGCGCGATCCCCGTGACGACGTGACGTTGTTCTGGAAGATGGTCAGCCGGGGCAAGCGCACCATCGTGCTCGATCTGAAGACCCCCGACGGGCTCGACGTGATGGCGCGGCTCTGTGACACCGCCGACGTGCTGGTCGAGAACCTGCGCCCGGGCAAGCTCGAGGCGCTCGGGCTGGTGCCCGACGAGCTGATCGCTCGTAATCCCCGCCTGGTGATCACCCGCATCACCGGGTTCGGTCAGGACGGGCCGTACGCGTCGCGTCCCGGGTTCGCCACGCTGGCCGAGGCGATGTCGGGCTTTGCCGCCATCAACGGTGAGCCCGATGGGGGGCCGCTGTTGCCGCCTATCGCCCTGACCGACGAGGTCACCGCGTTGGTGGGTGCGTTTGCCACCATGGTGGCGGTGCACAGCGGCGTCGGCCAGGTGGTCGACGTCAACCTGTTCGACTCACTGTTCCAGCTGATGGGTCCGTTGCCGGCGGCCCACGCACTGCTCGGCTATAGCCAGCCGCGCCTCGGCTCCGGCATCCCCTACTCGGTGCCGCGCAGCACCTATCGCACCGCCGACGACAAGTGGGTTGCCATCAGCACCTCGGCCGAATCGGTGGCGCGCCGAGTGCTCGACTTGGTGGGTGTCGGCACCGACGAGAGGTTTCACACGTTCGCCGGCCGTGTCGACCACCGGGCCGAGCTCGACGACGCCGTCGGCCGCTGGATCGGTGCCCGGCCGCTGGCCGACGTGCTGACCGCATTCGAGGAAGCCCACGCGGCGGCGGCCGCCGTGCTGACCATGGCCGATCTGGCCGTTGACCCACATGTCGTCGCTCGGGGATCGATCGTGGAAGTCGACGGCACGCCGATGCAGGGGCTCATCGCCCGCTTGTCTCGAACCCCGGGACGCATCCGGTGGTCGGGCCGGCCGTTGGGGGCCGACACGGACGAGGTCCTGGCCGAACTGGCCGAATCCCCGCGTTTTGACCCCCCGGATGTTTCGCTGAGCGAAACAAATCAGCGCCGAAACGCGGGGGATGGGACGGGGACGGGTTCAACGGTGCGCTGATCGACCAGCTCGATGCGGTTGCGGCCTTTGCGCTTGGCCGCGTACATGGCCGAGTCGGCCCGGCCGATCAGGTCTTCGGCGGCGATCGACGGTGCATCGGTCACGACCAGACCGATGCTGGCGTTCACCCGCACCTCGTGATCGCCGACGACGAGCGGCTCGGCGACCATCCGAACGAGCCGTTGGGCCAGAGCGTGAGCCTCGCCGACGCCGCTGACGTCCTCGCACAGCACCAGGAACTCGTCGCCGCCGAACCGAGCCACCGTGTCGCCGGCCCGAACCGTCTGTGACAACCGGGTCGCGACCCCGGCCAGGACGGCATCGCCGGCTTCATGGCCGAAGGTGTCGTTCACCGGTTTGAACCGGTCGAGGTCGATGAACATCACGGCGATCACCTCGTCGACCCGGCTCATCCGGCTCACCACCATCCGCAGCCGGTCGATGAACAGCGGTCGGTTGGGCAACCCGGTGAGCGTGTCGTGCAGCACCTCGTACTGGAGCTGCTCGTTCGACTCGGCCAACGAGTTGGCCAGGCGAGCATTCTCGAGCACCACCACCCCTTGGCGTAGGAGCAGCAGCGTGATCAGCACGACCCCGATCCAGAACAACACGTCGTCGACGATGATCGGATCGGCGGTCACGGCTTGCCCCGCGGCCAACGCCAGCACGACCACGAGCGGGACATAGGGCAGCAACACGGCGACCCGGCTGCGTTGCTCGAGGGGGTCGTCGACGGCCTGATCCGGCGGATGACGTCCGGCGTGCAGGGCGCCGAGGCCGATGAGCACGTAGCCGGCGACCCACGCCACGTTCGAGACCTCTGATACGGCAATGCCGTGCAGATCGTCATAGGTGAAGAAACTGTCGGCGATGGCGAACGCTGAGAAGGCGACGGCCACGAAGCCCATCGCCACCCGTCCGGCCGGGCCACATCGCACGTAGGCGACGATGACGATGGTGATCACGGCCACGTCGGACACCGGGTAGGCCAGGCTGATGGCCCGGCTCCACAGGGTGCCCTCGCCGTTTCGCAGGGCCGGACCGAGCACGAACATCCAGCTGACGAACAGCACCGACGCGGCCACGATCAGGCCGTCGAGCAGCGTGCGGGCGCGACCAGAGTGCGTGGTCGGCGCCGAAGGAAACAGCAGCAGGCCTATCAGGGCCAACGGAATCGACGCCAGGAAGAAGAAGTCGGCCGGCGACGGGAACGGCTGGATGTGGCCGAGCACGGTCTCGAGCCAGGTCCAGATCAACTGCCCGGTGGCCCACGTCGCACAGGCCGCCGCCAGCAGGCACCACCCGAGCCGCCAGTGTTCCGTGCATCGCCGCCCCGCGTAGATGCAGGCGACGGCCGCGCTGACTGGGGCGGCAATCTGCAGAACGTTGCCCAGATTGCGGGCCAACCGGTGGCCGCCGAGACCGCTGCCGAGCAACACGGTGGTGATGCCGATCAGCATGAAGCCGGCCACCACTGCGGCGTCGAAGAACCGGTCGCGGACCGATTCGGCCGGCGCCGGTTCACTCACTGCTGGCGACCTCGATGCGATCCTGGCGCCACTCGCGAGCCATGTCGAGGGCGTTGTCGGCCCGGTCGAGAATCTCGTCGGTGGTGAATCCATGCGCCGGGTAGCACGCCACCCCGGCCCACATGGTGAGGCCGCTCGCTTCGCTGATGATGCGTCGCCGAATGCGCTCAACGGTCCAGATGGCACCGTTCTCGGCGGTGTCCTCGAGCAGTAGGGCATAGCCGCCGTCGAGCAGGCGACACGCCGTGTCGGCGTCGCGGATCGTTTCGGTGATGCACTCGGCGACGGCCTTCGGGTTGGCGGGTCGGGGGAGCCCGGACTCGAGGCCCTCGATGACTTCGATCAGCACGACGGCGACCGGTTCGAGTTGACGGCGAGCGGCGGCGATGCGGGCATCGAGGGCCACGGTGAAGTACCCCTCACTGAACAGCCCGGTGGCCCCGTCGGTCAGGGCGTCGCCACTCGAGTTGCGCCGTACCGACGTGAGTTGGATCCGGTTGGCCAGCTTGGTTTCCAGATCGGTGCGGGCCTCGGATTCCTTCTCGACCTGCTCGGCCAGTTCGTCGACCTTGCCTTCGAGCTCGCCGACGCGCTCGTTGGCGTTTCGCAGCCGGTTGATCAGGCGGGCCACGGCGATGCCGGTGGCCAGGGCGATCGTGCCGACGATGACGGCCAGCGCCACTTCGTGCCAGATGACGGCCGCGACGCCGAGGGTCAGGCCCAGAAGCCCGACGATGAGGCCGATGACGGCGCGGCGATTCACCTGATTCCATCGGCGCGACGTGCACCGATTCAAGCGCGATGGGACGGATCAGGCCGGGCAGCCCACCGTCAGCTCATTTTCCCTGTTCATCACCGGATGCCGCCCGGTGCCGCTCGACGATGTCGACGATTTCGGCCATGATCCGGCCGAGTTCGAAGTCCTTGGGGGTGTAGACGGCGGCGATTCCGAGGGCGGCGAGTCGGGGCCGGTCGTTCTCGGGGATGATGCCGCCCACCACGACGGGGGCGTCCGAGCCGGCCTCACGGATCAAGCGCAGAACGTCGGGCACCAGTTCGAGGTGGCTGCCCGACAGGATCGACAGGCCGACCACATCGACGTCCTCGTCGCGGGCGACGGCGGCGATCTGCTCGGGGGTCAGCCGGATGCCCTGATAGATGACTTCCATGCCCGCGTCTCGGGCGGCCACCGCGATCTGCTCGGCGCCGTTCGAGTGGCCGTCGAGGCCGGGCTTGGCCACCAGGAATCGGGGAGGTCCGCCGGGGAGGGTCTTCACGCGCTCGGCGGTCTCGCGGAGCGCCGAGGACATCCCGCCCAGGCCGGCCGCGGCGGCGACACCGGTGGGCGCCCGGTACTCGCCGAACACGGTGCGCAACAGGCCGGCCCACTCGCCGGTGGTGCCGCCGGCGTGGGCCAGATCGATGGTGGCCGGCATAATGTTGGTGCCCGATTCGGCGACCCGCATCAGCTCGTCGAGTGAGCGTTTCACCGCGTCGTTGTCGCGATTCGATCGCCACGCCTGCACGTCGGCGATGAGTTGGTCCTGCACGCCGGCGTCGACCTTCATGATGTTCTCCTCGCCACCCAGCGGCGAGGGTGCCGTCTCGGTGAAGGCGTTCACCCCGACCACGATCTGGGCGCCCGACTCGATGCGGCGGGTGCGCTCGGTGTTGGACGAAACCAGTCGGCCCTTGAGCTCGTTGATGGCCTCGAACGCGCCGCCCATGGCCAAGACCTCGTCCAGCTCGACCTGGGCGGTCTCGACCAGCTCGGCCGTCCTGGCCTCGATGACGTGGCTGCCGGCGAAGATGTCGTCGTACTCGAGCAGGTCGGTCTCGAAGGCCAGCACCTGCTGGATGCGCAGCGACCACTGCTGGTCCCAGGGACGGGG
>JAYUBX010000074.1:0-1761 GCA_043740665.1 Candidatus Neomicrothrix sp. | reverse complement strand
AACCGGGTGGTGCCGAGCTTGGGTTGCTGAGCCACCGCTTCATCGGCGTTGTAGAAGAACGTGGTGGCCGTGCTGAGGGCCTGGGCGGCGACGTAGCCGACGCCGGCGACGACCAGCACCAGCACGACAATGGGACCCCAACGACGCCCGCCGGTGCGACGGGTTCGGCTACTGGCGACATCGGCCGCGGGACGAGGCGTGAGGTCGAGACCGTCGGTCGGTCCGGTACTCAGGGTCGGATCGGGGTCGGTCAGGTCCATCGACGGTCCTCCGGTGGCACCCGACGGCTGAGCGCCCGACCGCGCAGGATGATCCAGACGGCGTAGGCGATCAACACCACCGCGGTGATGCTCCATGCCATGGCGACGTAACCCCAGTCGCTCATCCGACGCTCCCGACCGGCGCCTGGGCGGCCGCCGCTTCGGCCCGGCGTTCGATGATGGCCCGGTCGAGCTCGTGAGCGTCGAGCTGCTCTTCGAGCCAAACGAGGCGCCAGCGATGGATCAGCAACCAGGCAAACAACAACGCGACCACCAGCATGGCGAAGATCAGGGTGAACGCCATCTGGTCGTGGATCTTGGGCTGCAACGTGTTGAGCAGCGTCGTGCCCTGATGCAGCGACCGCCACCAGGTGACCGACCGGTTGACGATGAACACGTTGGGCAACAACAGCACGCCCACGATGGCCGATCGCTTCGAACGGGTGGCGGCCTCGGCCGGCAGCCGACGCACGGCGAGGTAGCCGAGCAGCAGCAGCAACAACATGGCGGTCGAGGTGAGGCGAGCGTCCCACACCCACCAGACCCCCCAGGTCGGTCGGCCCCAGATCATGCCGATGACCAGGGTGAGGGCGGTGAAGACCATGGCGATCTCGGCGGCGGCGGCGGCGGTGATGTCCCACCAGATCGACTTCTTCCAGAGGTACATGACACTGCCCAGCGTGGTGAGCCCGCAGCCCACGTAGGCCATGGTCACGATGGGCACGTGGATGTAGAGGATGCGCACCACATTGCCCATGTTCTCGTCCTGCGGGCTGGTGACCAACGCCAGGTAGGCGGCCAGGGCCAGGCCGACCAGCGTGACCAACCCGAGGATGCGGGTGGCTCGCGAGGCGGTGCCGACTGGTGCGCTGGGCGGGCTGGTCACGATTCCTCCAGGAGGGGGCCGAAGCCGAAGACCCCGAAGATGATGTAGGTGAGGGCGAACACGGCGAGCAGGGCGACCCAGGGCCAACCCTCGGCGGTGGTGTTGCTACGGGCCGCTTCGAACGCTCGGGTCGAACCGATCAGGACCGGAGCGAGGACCGGTAGGAGCAGGAGCGGAAGCAGCGTTTCCCTCACCCGGAGTCCGGCAGCGAGTACGCCATAAAGCGTACCGGCCGCAGCGATACCCGCGGTCGCGGCCAGGCAGGTGGCGATGAGCAGCGGCCAGTTGCCACTGTGGCTGCCGTACAGCAACACGACGCCCAGCCCGAGCAGCACCTCGAGGACGGTCAACTGGGCGGCGACGGCGGCCACCTTGCCCAAATAGATGCCGGCCGGGTCGAGGCCCGAGAGGCGCAGCGCATCGCGATTGCCGTCCGACGCCTCGATGGCAAACGCCCGTTGAATGGCCAACAGGGCGCTGAACAACACGGCGATCCAGTAAAGGCCCGGGGTGGCCCGGTCGAGCACGCCACTGTCGGGATCAAGGGCGAAGGCGAACAGGATCAGCACCAGCAGCGCGAACGGGGCCACCTGGTTGAGGGCCACCCGCGACCGA
>JAYUBX010000073.1:0-7020 GCA_043740665.1 Candidatus Neomicrothrix sp. | reverse complement strand
CTTAGCTCGGGTGCAATTATACGGTACACATACGACAGTGCGAGGATGCTGCGATTGTCGCCACGCCGGGCTGGTTCTCGACGGCTGACGCAGACGTCGCGCCACGGATCGTGCGACCGTGCTCGGTGGCACTCGCGGCGGCCACAACGCCACGTCGCCGACCCTACCGGTCGTCATCGGGACGCAGATCGACGACGTTGCCGGCCGACTCGCCGGTTGCCGTGATCGGCTGGTCGTCCGACGTCGTTGACCGGTAGAGGTCGTCGAGGCCGTCGGTGAGTCGCTCCTCGAGCGAGGGGAGGAGGTGGCCGTAGACGTTGAGCGTGATCGTGATGTCGCTGTGGCCGAGGCGTTCCAGGATCGCTCGGGGGTGAGCGCCGAGAGAGATGAGCAGCGAGGCGCACGTGTGGCGGAGGTCGTGGGTGCGTACGTCGCTCGGGAGGCCGGCGGCGGCGAGAGCCGGCTTGAGGATGTAGCAGCGAACGCTCTCGGCGTTGAGGAACTCGGTACGTGAGACGCCGTTCTTGGTCGTGATCGGTGGGAACACGAGGTCATCGGGTGCGAGCGGCCGGCCGAGCACCTGGCGTCGCAGCGCGAGGTACTCGCCGGCGGCGTCGCGCAGGAAGACGGGGAGCGGGACACTGCGCACCGCATCGCTCTTGGTGGGCCCGATGACCGTCTCGCCGTTGATCTGCATGAGCGTCTCGGAGACCTCGACCCGCCGGTGGAGCAGGTCGAGCTTGCCGACCCGCAGCCCGCACAGCTCCGAGGGTTGCAGCCCGGTGTAGGCGGCGAAGAGGATCAGGAAGCCGTACGGCGCCCGGGTGGCGGCTACGAGGGCGTTGACCTCGTCGGCCGTCAGGAACCTCGGCTCTTGTCGGCGGGCGGCCGCCAACCGGAGGCCCGTTGCCGGGTTCTCGCGTAGCGAGCCCGCTTCGACTGCCTCTTGGAGGACGAGGCGAAGCACGAGGGCGGTGTTGGCGATCGACTTGGCGGCGAGGCCGCGAGCCGACAGCTCGGAGATGAACTCCTTCACGACGGTGCGGTCGATCGAGCCGATCGGGGTGCGATCGAAGCTCGGCCGGACCCGGGCGTTGAGCGCCGTGGCGTACCCCCGGCGGGTCGAGGCGCGGAGGTGGACCGTCGTGGCCCACCAGGCGTCGGCCCACGCGCCGAAGGTTTCGCGGCCTCGACGGGGATCGATCCAATCTCCTCGACCGATGTCGGTCACGACCGACGCGAGGAAGCGCTCGGCGTCGATCTTGCGGTCGAAGGACTTGGATCGCTGTCGGCCCCGCGGGTCGCGGTACCGGGCCCGCCAGCGCGTGTTGCGGGCGGGCTTGCCCGTGACGTCGTCACGTGTGAGTGGATCGATGGACGGCAAGGGGTCTCCTTCCGGCGGTCGCGGCGCACCCTCCATCGTCGTGGAGGTGTGACGAGGCGACCAGAGGGCAGATGTCCGACGCGGCTCCGCCGGGAGCGAGGCACGACCGCTGCGCCTCGACAGCGCGGCCGGCTGTGGCGATCTGCGCGCATGATGCTTCTCCCGGCGAGCGTTGGCGGTGGGGAGCAACGACCTCCGGGACGCCTCGAGGCGACTCGATCCGTTCGCTCTTGACCGCTCACCCTGTCAAGCGATTCTTGGGTCGATTTCGGAGGTCTCCTCCGTTACGTGGAATCACGCCCCATCCCCTCCTGTCCCAAGCTTTCCGTCGCGTTCGGAGTCTCATTTCTTGACCGCTCCGTCCAGTCGAAAGGCGGGCGTCTACTCACGACATGGACGAACCCGAAGCGACTGACACCGCCACCGACGAACTGCTCACGGAGCAGCAGCTCGCCGGTCGGTGGCACACGACCCCGAGGCACATCCGCCGCCTTCGGGTGGAGTCCGGCCTGCCGTACATCAAGCTCGGTCGATTGGTGCGCTTCGATGCGGACGATGTCGCGCTCTGGCTCGCGATGCACAAGACCGCGTCTGCGGCATCGTGACGAGCACGGACGCTGAGTCGTTCGAGGAGCTGAACGTCGCAGGTCGACGGCACCTCCTCGTCGACGTGGATGCCGCCTCGGCGGCACGGCGGTCAGTCGGCCCGACGTGCTGGGCAGTGCTCGAGGTTCTTGCCAGCCGAGCCGATATCGCTTCACCTCGTGCGGAGGTCCGGTGCACCGCTCGTGCTCTGGCTGACGATCTGGGTCTCTCGAAGGACACGACGGCTCGGGCGCTGCGCAACCTCGCCCGGCGGGGCTTCGTCCGCAGGTTGGACCACCGGGCCGCAGCGAGCAGCCGGTTCGCCGCCACGACGTACGAGGTCGAGCTTGCTGCAGCGGGGCCGGGTCAGCTGCCTCGTGGGGTCGTCGAGAGGGACGGGGGAACCCCAGAACGAGTCACGAACTTGCATCCCGATGCCCGGGCCCATCCCGGCCAGGGCGTCCCATCCGGACATGGCGTTGTGCGCCACGGCCGGGATTGAGGTTCAGGAAGGAGTGCTGATGTTGAGTCTCGGCAAGATCAAGCTCAACGGCGAGAGCTACTACATCGCCGCGGTCGCCGACGGTGTCGACGAGTACTACCGGGGGGTCGGCGAAGCTCCCGGCCGCTGGTCCGGCAGCGCAGCGGAACCACTCGGCCTGGTCGGCGAAGTCGACGCCGAGCAGTTGCATGCGGTGTGGTCTGGACTGGATCCGGCGACCGGGAAGCAGCTGGGTCGTTTCGCCGGGCGGACAGTGGCGGGGTTCGATCTGTGCTTCCGGGCCCCGAAGTCCGTGTCGCTGTTGGCCGCACTCGGTGACCCGGACACGGCCGCCATCGTCCACGCCGCGCACGACGCGTCGGTGGCAGCCGCGTTCGGGTACGTGGACGCGAACGCGGGGCGTTCTCGGACGGGGAAGAACGGGGTCAACCAGGTTGGGGTGAACGGGTTGATCGCGGCGGGCTTCCGGCATCGCACGAGTCGTGCGGGGGACCCGCATCTGCACACCCACATGTTGGTGGCGAACATGGCGGAGTGCGCTGACGGGAAGTGGCGCACGCTCGATGGTCGGGTGCTGTTCCAGTACGCCCGCACGGCGGGGTTCCTCTATGAGGCCCACCTCCGCCACGAGCTCACGGTGCGCCTCGGTGTCGAGTGGGCGCCGACGAAGAACGGGATCGCGGATCTGGTCGGGATCGACGAGACGGTCCGTGATCACTTCTCGGATCGCAAGAAGGAGATCGCCGAACATCTCGACAAGGTCGGGTTCCGCTCCGCTCGGGCCGCGCAGATCGCCGCGCTCGAAACGAGGCGGGCCAAGGACACCTCGGTCGACGGCGCCGCGATGCGCGAGGTCTGGCAAGCCAAGGCGGCAGCGATCGCCGCTCGAGTCCCGGCCGGCGCCTCGGTGGCGCAGAACGAGGACATGGCTGATGACCTGTTCGCTCGAGCTGAGGTGGTGCGCCTGGTCGAGTCGGGCGACGGGCCCGGTCTGTTGGCGACCAACTCGATCCGCCGGGCGGATGGGAAGCTGGTGGCCGGCGGAGTGGACGAGTCCCGCTGGTCCACCGTCGAGTTGGTCGAGATGGAGCAGCGGATCGTGTCACGGGCCCTTGCCCGCCATGACCGGGCATGCGCCATGGTCGATGACCGGTCTCTCGACGTCGTGTTGGAGCGTCGCCCGACGCTGTCGGGCGAGCAGGTCGCCATGATCGAGGCGTTGACCCAGGGCGGTCACGGCGTCGAGGTCGTCAGCGCTGCCGTCGGGACCGGCAAGACCTACACGCTCGATGGGGCCCGTGAGGCCTGGGAGACCGCCGGGTTCACGGTCATCGGCGCCGCCTTGGCCGGCATAGCGGCGCAGGAGTTGCAGGCCAGCGCCGGGATCCCGTCATCGACACTCACCAAGCTCAACGCCGACCTGCGCAGGGGCGAGGTCCGCCTCGACGATCGTGCCGTGGTCGTGATCGATGAGGCCGCCATGGGAGGCACCCGGATGCTCGCCCCGGTCCTCGAGGCGGCCGACCAGGCGGACGCCAAGGTGGTGCTCGTCGGTGATCCCAAGCAGTTGTCGGAGATAGACGCAGGTGGCGTTCTGCGCGGCCTCTCGCGCCGATTGGGGTCGATCGAGCTGATCGAGAACCGCCGCCAACGCTCCCAGTGGGAGCGCGACGCACTCGAGCAACTCCGATCCGGTGATATCGACGTGGCCTTCGAGTCGTTCGAACGGCACGACCGGATCGTGACCGCCCCGACCGCACAGGAGGTGCGTCAGGCCATGGTGGCGGACTGGTGGTCGCACCGGGTCGCGGGGGACACGGCCGTGATGATGGCGGTGCGCCGCTCGGATGTCGATGATCTCAACGGCCGCGCTCGCGCCTATCTCGTTCGCTCTGGTCAGGTGTCGGGCCCGATGCTCATCCTCGACGAGCGCCCGTACCAGGCCGGCGACAGCGGGATCTGCCTGAAGAACAACCGCCGCCTCGGCGTGTGCAACGGCACCCGCGCCACGATCGAACACATCGACCAGCAGCAGGCCACGGTCACGATCAACACCTCCGACCGATGTCTCGTGCCGCCGGCCGACTACCTCGAGAATGGGAACATCGCCCACGCGTACTCCATGACGATCCACAAGGCCCAGGGCGCCACCTTTGACCCGCGGTCTGCTGCTCGGAACCGACGAGCTCTACCGAGAACGCGGCTACGTCGGCATGAGCCGAGGGCGGGAGAGAAACCATCTCTACGTCGTCGGCGCCACCGAGATCGAGGACTCCACCGGCCACGGGCCTCCGACCCCTGGTCTCGACCCACTCGTGGCCGTGCTGCAAGCGCTCAGCGTCGAGACCGACAAGCGCTTCGCCATCGACACCGGCGACCCGATCATTCGGTGGCCCATCGAGGACCTCGTCGCCAAGAAGCACCGCCTCCGTCGCGTGCTCGATGCCTGTCCACCCGACCGGACCCGCGACATCAAATCTCTCACCGCCCGGCGAGACGAGCTCGCGGCCGAGATCGAACCCCTCGCCGGCCGCTACAACGACCTCGCCGACCGCCGCCTCCTCGGCCGAGCCAAGCGCGCTGAGCTCCAAGACCTCGGACGGCAAGTTGGTGACCGTGGCGTCGCCCTCAGTCGGGTCGACGGCGAGCTGCGGGCCGCCCGCCAGGACACAGCTGGCCACGACCAGTTCCAGCTCGACCACGCCCCAGACCGATCGCTCCTCGAGGCCCTCGAGCACGAACTCGACCGGCACATCGCAACTCGAGTCGATCAACATGTGGCCCACCCACCCGGCTACTTCTGCCGGATCCTCGGTCCGGTGCCGGAGCACGTCGACGACTTGGCCTCCTGGCGTCGCGGCGCATCGATCCTCGAAGGCCACCAGCTCGGAGCCGACCGCGACCCGTCGACAGCCCCCCGCTCCAGCGTGCTGGGAAGTGCCACCGAGGCGGCCGAGATGCGCGCCCGCCTCGAAGTCATCCGCCACGACAGCCAAACGCTGGAACCCCCAGCCCTCGATCGCGAGTGGGGTCTCGAACTCTGACAGGACTACCTAGATGGCTCCGAGCCACCGGCTCCGCTGGACTTATGAGACCGCCCCAGAACGGCCCATCGGTGATACAGCGGAGGCGGTACCGGCCGCGCGTTAGGGGACGCTCAACAGTGCCAGAACCTTGACCAGGCCCTGGCCGGGTCAGGGGTGGCAACCGAGCCGTGGAGCGGTGTCGCCCGGGTTGTCGATGAGGTCGACATCTTCCGGCGGGACGAGGACCCGGTACTGGGTCCGTAGGTGGACCCGGGACCGCAGGTGGTCCACTGATGCGAGCGGCTTGAGAGTCCAGCGGTTGCCGGGCTCGACCCCGCCGGCGACGGTCTCGCATGGCAAGGCGTTGATCCGGTCGGCGAGCTCCTGGAGGTCGGAGTTTGGGTACCTGCGCAGGGGGCCTGGCGCGGGGAACCCCGTGTAGCCGGTGACGATCACGAACCCCACGACTACAAGGACCGCGGCGACGGCGACCCCGGCCGCCCTGAGCACTCGCCGCCGTAGGTCGCCCTTCGGTCGATGGCGTCGTGGATCGGGCCAGGTCACCTCGTCGACATCGACAGAAAGCGGATTCCGCATTTGGCTTTCGTTTCCCACCCCGCCTGCGGCGCCCATCACGCTACGTGTTGACCGTAGTTCGCTCGGGTCTCCTAGACGCCTGAACTCCTCCCCAAACGCCGGCTCGATGACATTCCTCTGCGGCAGATCGGGCTCTTCAGTCTCGATGACGTGCACCCGGACGATTTTCGGCTACGGCGTGACGGTCACTCTGGCGACGGGACACGTGACGCCGGTCGGAGGAGAAGCGGTCTCGCTCGTGGAGTCCAGGCAGAACAAGGTCACCACGGTGAGGGTGGCTTCGCCGACGCTTTTCGCCTCGAAGGTGGAGGTACCTGACCGGGGGTCGTCGTTCACCCGGTAAAGCACGTCGGGGGCGCTTGAGTCCGGGGCCGGGTCTCCAATCGGGCGGCCCGATGTGTCCATCTCGGTGAGGCCCACGACCTTGAGGGACTGGCCGATCCGGAGGTGGACATCGCCCTGAAGGGACGACGAGAGCATCCCGGCGCAGGAGCCGACGTTGACGGTCCCGTCCGGGCCGGTGATCCGGTAGGGGATGCCACAGGTCGTTTTGGCCGCCACGGTGGTCACCGTGGTGTCCGCGGTGGGCGTGCCCACTGTGTGCATGCTCGACGCCAACGCGACGAGATCGGACTCGCTCAGGCTGAGATGGCCGTCCGGTTCGATGCTGAACCACCAGCGCCCGTCGGTCCACACGATCGCCCGGCCCCCCTCGACGCGGGGGACGATCACCGCGGGGTTGCCGTTCACCTGGGCGTGGCTTAGCGGGACCATCCTCGGGTCCTGGCCGGGCCCCGCGGTCTGAAACGCCGTAGCGGTCCGCAGGAGCGGTCGCAGGTCGGTCGGTGGGCCAGAGCCGCCCGCGTCGGCCGGATCGATCGACCACGCGAGGCCGAGGTCGGCGAGCAGCGGTACGACCTGACTAT
>JAYUBX010000072.1:0-2125 GCA_043740665.1 Candidatus Neomicrothrix sp. | reverse complement strand
TCTCGATGGGTCGGTCAAGCCGCCCGCAGGAAGATCAGCAGCAGACCGGCGATACCGACGCCGGCGGTGCCATAGGCCGCCGGGGCTAGGTCGTGCCATCGGGCCGGGGCTCGGGGTCGGCCCGGCTGTGCTCGTCGCTGTTCAGCACTCCACCGACCGAGACCCCACGTCAGGATGCCGAGCACGAGAATGACCGCTCCAGCCAGCGGCGCACTCGGGTTGCCGGTCACGGCCGGCAGCCCCTTCAACACGACGACCCCGCATGCGCCGATTGCCAGCCCGCTTCGCGACCACGCCAGATCGGTGCGTTCGGCGGCCATGCCGGGATCCGGGCCTTCGTAGTCCTCGGCTGCTCCGGCGGTCGGTGGCGCTCCGGTCACGAGCCCTGCCCGCCTATGAGCGCCAAGACCAGGGCCACCACCGCGGTGATGCCGATCACGATGGCCACCAGCAACGGCAGGCGCGACGCAGGCAGTGGGCGTCGCTCGACCATGGCTCGCTCGTTGGCCCGCCATTGGCGCAGGCTGTAGAGAGCAATCACCACGCCGAGCACGATGAGCGGCACGCCGATCATCCGGCGACCACCAGGCACCTGAAACGGCGGCAGCAACTGGGTGATGGCCAGGCCTGCGGTGATCAGGGCCAGGGCGGTGCGGTTCCACGCCAGAAAGGTGCGCTCGTTGGCGTACGAGAAGCGGACGTCGACGGGTTGGACGATCGGGGAAGGGGCCGGCTGCGGCTGGGGTGGCTCCGCTTCGGGCTCGTCGGTCGGCGACGCCATAGGCACCGACGGTACCGGACGCGCCGGACCCGATGAACACCCGGTTGTTCTCGACCCAAACAGTAGGATCCGATGTATGTCCGAGACCCGATGGCTCGAGAGCGATGAGCAGATCGCGTGGCGCACCCTGTTGCGTCACCAGGTGTACGTGCTCGACCGGCTCGACAGCGAGCTGGTCGCCCAGCACGGCCTGGGTCTAGCCGACTACGAGATCCTCGTACAGCTGTCCGAAGCCCCTGACCGGCGGCTGCGGATGGCCGAGTTGGCCGCCGGCGCCCTCGTATCTCGCAGTCGGCTCACCCACCGGGTCGACCGGCTGGCGGCCGAGGGCTTCGTCGAGCGCCAACCGTGTCCGACCGATCGTCGCGGCATGTTCGCGGTGCTGACGACCAAAGGGGCCACCCTGCTCGACCAGGCCGCCCGCACCCACCTCGAGAGCGTTCGCCGCTACGTGATCGATCCGCTCCGACCCTCGACGCAACGGGCGCTGGTCGAAGACCTTGGGCCCGTTGTCCTGGACCTCGAACGCGAGGAGCTGGCCACGGGCTGCCCCGAGGCCAGCTGATCACGTTCGATTGAATCCGTAGAGACCTACGCCTGGCGCACCGACTCGATGTCGAGCTCGATCTTGATCTTCTTGCCCACCAGCACGCCGCCACCGGCGAGCGCCTGGTTGTAGGTCAGACCGAAGTCCTCACGGTCGATCTCAGTCGAAGCCTCGTAGATCGCCCGGTCGTTGCCCCACGGGTCGGCGGCCACACCACTGAGCTCGACGGCCAACTCGACCGGCTTGGTGACGCCGTGGATGGTGAGGTCACCGGCGATGACCCAGGCGTCGTCGCCCTGGCCGGGAGCGACCGAGGTCGACGTGAAGTCGATGGTCGGGAACTGCTCGACATCGAAGAAGTCGGCGCTCTTGACGTGTTCGTCACGGCCCTCGTCCTTGGTGTCGAGCGAGGCGGCGTCGATCGAGACCGACAGCGACGACTGGGTCGGGTCCTCGGCGATGGTCAGGTCGACGGTGTAGCTCGAGAAGCTGCCGCGAACCTTGGCCACCATCATGTGGCGGGCGATGAAAGCCACGCTCGAATGGCTGGGGTCGACGGTCCAGACGCCCGCGGCAGGCACGGTGCGGCCATCGACGACTCGGGTAGCCGGGGTGGTGGTCGTGGTATCGGTCATGGTGAGAACTCCTCGGGATGGGCTTTGATCCGTATCGGATGCCTGGATGACTAGATTGTTTTGATTTCAACCATTCTTCTTTCGATTACATTCCCGACGACCCAGATCACCGTGCGAGAATCTGCTCATGACGTCGCTCCCCCTCGGCTTCCACTGCCATGT
>JAYUBX010000071.1:0-2675 GCA_043740665.1 Candidatus Neomicrothrix sp. | reverse complement strand
CCGTCGCCGAGGGCCACGACGTCGAGTCGGGCGAGGAACGCGTCGGCCATCTTCTCGATCTTGCTGGCCGGGGCACCAGTCGGGAACCCGGCAGCGAGGCCTTGGAGGACGTCGAGGCGGTCGAAGGTGCTGGCCGTCTCGGTGAGGCCTTCGGGTCCGACGAGGTGCTTGAAGCAAATGAGGACCCGCATGTACTCGTAGCTTTCGCGATGACGGAGATCGACCGCGTCCTGGACGGTGATCGGGTCGAAGCCGACCGTGGCGGTCTTGGCTTCCCAGAGCTCACGGATTGTCCCTTCTGCTGGTGTGATCTTGTCCGGGCGTGTCGCGAGGGTGGCGATCTGTGCAGCTCGGGCGGATTGGAACCCGACCTTGTCCATGTGCTCGACGATGTGCTGTCGGCGTTCGGATCACGTCTCGATCGATGCCGACGAGGTCGGCTGCGCCCTGCACGAGGGCTGCCACTCGACGCCGAGGCGGCCCGTCATCTCGTGGCGGAGGTGGGCAAGAAATTGCGGAGTTCTGACGACAAGCAACTGCTCTGAAATGCTGAAACGTGGTGGAGCTGATGGGAATCGAACCCACGACCCCCTGCTTGCAAAGCCGTCCGTTTGTAGCAGCAGCGGCTCTAGCAGCACATAGAGCTCACGAATGAGCAGCGAGAGCCGGAAATTGGCACCGGAACCGCCAAGTCCGGTGTCAATCCGGTGTCAGGTCAGGCCGCGTTCGGGTCGCGCAGCTGAGCCGTCTCGGCGATGTCGATGCCGAGGGTCGCGGCGATGTCACAGATGCGAGCGAGGCTGGCCGAGCGGTATTCGGTGGCCTCGTAGCGCTGCACCTGCTGCTCGGCGACGCCGAGCTCGTCGGCCAGCCGTCGTTGCGTCCAGCGGCGGGCGATGCGGGCTTGGATCAAGAGTGTCGCGAGACCGGCGAGCGAGGATGCTTCGAACGTCGATACCTCGCCGGAGGACAGCCGGTCGTAGTCGGCGAGCTCGGCGCGGAGGTCGTCGGCCTGGGCGGTGACCGCGTCGATCTCGAGCTGCTGGAGCTTGGTCGGCTTCTTGCCGGCCTGCGCCCGCAGGTTGGTCAGGGCTTCTTCGAACTGGTTCAGGTGGGTCTTGGTCGATCGAAACTGCACGTCGTTGGTGATCATGGTCGTCCCTCGAGTCTCAGCACGACGATCCCCTTGTGGGAGCCGTCTCGTTCGTTCTGGAAGAACTCCGCGAACACGAGGCCGCTGCCGGCCTCGGTGACGTTCGGGAAGAACTCGCCGCCGAAGCGGCGTTTCTGGGCGGCCCGACCGGCCGACAGGTCCAGGAGCACGGGGTCGACGTCGTCAAGTTCGACGCCGTCGGTGTCCCAGCAGGCGTCGAAGTCACCGGGTTCGTCCTTGGCCGTGACGAAGCTTCCGTTGAGCCACACCTGTCGACAGCCGGCTGCCCCGAGCAGTTCGAGGGCTTCGGCCAAGCCGTCGAGCAGCCGAGGACGCTTCTGGTTCCATCCGAACCGCTCGACGACCTCGTCCCACGTCGCGGCGTGCTCACCGACGGGGAGCAGCCCGGTGTCGGGTTCGAACTGTGGGAGCACTCCACAACATTAACATTGTGGTCGTCACGGACAAGGCCGCTGGCATTCGGGCTGTCGTGGCCAGTGTCGGGAGGACAAAAGCCCTGGCCAGATGTGGTGGCCCTCGTGGGTCAGTTTCGCGAGCGCCGTGCTGATCTGCGGATCTTGGTGGACCTTCGCCAGGCCTGGCTGGATCGCGGGGGGAATCACCGGGTGCTTGTGCCACCGGATAGCCGACCCGCTCGACCGGTGGTACGTCAGCGTCAAGTCCGGCTCGACGCCGGCCAGGTGGATGACTTGGTCGCCGGCTACGAAGCGGGCGGGACGATCCTTGAACTAGCCGATCAGTTCGGCGTGGTCCGCACGACCGTGATTACTCATCTCGACCGTCGCCAGATCGCCCGCCGGCACCTGGCCGGCATGTCGCCCGACCAGGTGCGCCAGGCAGCTGGGTTGTGTCAGGCTGGGTCATCGTTGGCTTCGATCGGCGAGGCGTTGGGGTTCTCGCCGGGCACGGTACGTCGCTACCTCGCTGGGGCCGGGGTCGCCACTCGTCCTCGCCGGGGTCGGTCGTGAACGACGACCTAGAGCGCGAATGCTCCACGCGTCAGTCGATCAACAAGCGCCTCGCCGATCGACGCCAAGCTGGCCACCGTTGACCCGCTGGCCAGGGTCAATCTGATTTGAGGGAGTTTCTACCTTCAGGCCGATATGGCCAGGCTTGATGAGACCGCCGACCTCTCGGCTCTTGAAGCGGGCTTTGTTGCTTCGGCCAAGAGCTACCCCGAACGTAGAGGCATCAGCAGAGCCGCGTGGCGTACCGCAGGAGTACCGGCCGCCGTCTTGAAGGCCGCACGGATCTAGCCCTACGGTCCAGCTCGAAGCTCCCCGCTCGTCTCGGTTCTGCCACCGGGAGTTGAGCGGCGAGCTCACGATCGGTCGGTCGCCCGCAGCGATCTGGGCTGACCTCGCCGCCGAAGACATCGCCGGACGGGTGAGTGTCGAGACGATCTACCGATCGGTGTACGCCGGGGTACCCGACGTGACCGCACGCGTCTGCCTGCGCGTGCGCCGCCCTCGTGGCCGATGCCGCCAGGCCCGACCAGCCA
>JAYUBX010000070.1:0-2563 GCA_043740665.1 Candidatus Neomicrothrix sp. | reverse complement strand
CGCCCGAAACCACTTGGGGAGGAGCCACGACATGGCCGGATCAGTCATTCTTTCGGGTGCCCGTACGCCGATCGGCAAGCTTTCGGGGGCGCTCGGCTCATTCGCCGCCGCCGAGCTGGGGGGCTTCGCCATCAAGGCCGCGCTCGAGCGCGCCGGTGTCTCGCCCGAGCAGGTCGACTACGTGTTCATGGGTCAGGTCATTCAGGCCGGTGCCGGCCAGATGACGGCCCGCCAGGCCGCGGTCAACGCCGGCATCCCCATGACGGTGCCGTCCACCACGATCAACAAGGTCTGCCTGTCGGGCGTCAACTCGATCTACCTGGCCGACCTCATGATCCAGGCCGGTGAGGCCGACATCGTCGTCGCCGGCGGCATGGAGTCGATGACCAACGCTCCGTACCTGCTGCCGGGTGCACGAGCCGGCTACCGCATCGGCGACCAGTCCGTCATCGACTCGATGATGTACGACGGTCTGTTCTGCGCCTTCGACCAGTGCGCCATGGGTGCCGGTACCGAGAAGTACGCGGCCTCGGCCGGTCTCGACCGGGCCTCGCAGGATCAGGTGGCCGCCAACTCACACGAGCGGGCCGCCCGGGCCATCAAGGACGGCCTGTTCGACGACGAGATCATCAACGTCGAGGTACCCCAGCGCAAGGGCGACCCGATCACGGTGAGCGTCGACGAGGGCGTGCGGGCCGAGACCACGCTCGACTCGCTCGGCAAGCTGCGCCCCGCGTTCGACAAGGCCGGTAACATCACCGCCGGCAACGCGTCGCAGATCAGTGACGGCGGGGCCGCCGTCATCGTCGTGTCGCAGGCCGTCGCTGACCGTCTCGGGGTCGAGCCGCTGGGCGAGATCCTCGGCTACGGCCAGGTGGCCGGGCCCGACCCGTCGCTGCTCACCCAGCCGGCCCGGGCCATCGGCCAGGCGCTGGCCAAGGCCGGGCTGTCGGTCGGCGACGTCGACCTGTTCGAGATGAACGAGGCCTTCGCCGCCGTTGGCGTGGCGTCGATGACCCACCTGGGCATCACCGACGAGATCGTCAACGTCAACGGTGGCGCCATCGCCCTCGGTCACCCGGTGGGCATGTCCGGCACCCGGATCACCATGCACATCCTGAACGAGCTGAAGCGCCGCGGTGGTGGCATCGGTGCCGCCGCCCTGTGCGGCGGTGGCGGCCAGGGCGACGCCATCCTCGTCCGCTCCCTCTAGCTCCACCCGAACCTTCCCTGCATTTGCGCACCCTGGTGCGCAAATGCGGGAAGGTTCGGGCGTGGGGCGGATCAGTCTTCGATCTCGCGGCGGCCTTCGAGGGCCCGACCGAGGGTCAGTTCGTCGGCGTACTCGAGGTCCCCGCCCACCGGCAATCCGCTGGCGATGCGGGTGACCTTGACGCCGAGGGGCTTGATCAGACGGCTCAGATACATGGCCGTCGCCTCGCCTTCGAGGTTCGGGTTGGTGCACAGGATGATCTCGCTGACCCCTTCGGGGTCGAGCCGGGTCAACAGTTCGCGGACCTTCAGCTGATCGGGGCCGATGCCTTCAATCGGGCTGATCGCGCCCTGCAACACGTGATAACGACCGCGGAACTCGCCCGTCTTCTCGACCGAGACGATGTCGCGAGGTTCCTCGACCACGCAGACGACCGTCGAATCCCGACGCGAGTCGGTGCAGATCGAGCACTCGGCCCCCTCGGCGATGTTGAAGCACCGGGGGCAGAACGTGACCTTGTCCTTGACCTCGGCGATGGCGGTGGCCAAGCGCAGCGCGTCGATCTTGGGCAGCTTCAGCAGGTGGAAGGCGATCCGTTGGGCTGACTTCGGCCCGACCCCCGGCAGCCGCCCGAGCTCGTCGATGAGGTCCTGCACCGGACCGGCATAGCTGCTCACGACTCGTCGATGACCTCGGCGTCGATGACCTCGGCGTCGATCACCGAGTCGCCCGGATCACCCAGGCCGAGCATGCCGCTCATGGCTCCGAGGTCGAGACCGCCCATCGATGCCTGCTGCATCCGGCCGATTTGGTCCATGGCATCGTTCAGCGCGGCCAACACCAGATCCTGCAGCAGTTCGACGTCGTCGGGGTCGACCGCTTCGGGCGCGATCGTGACCGACTCGAAGGTCATGGCCCCCGTGACGCGCACCGTGACGGCACCGCCACCGGACTGGCCTTCGACCACCGCTTCGGCCGCTTCGGCCTGCGCTTCGAGCAGCTGCTGTTGCATCTCCATGGCCTGAGCGAGCAGGGCACCCATGTCGAAGCCATCGGGCTCGTCGGCGTCATCGTCCAGTGCAGACAGATCAGGTAGGTCAGTCATCGAAGGCTCCGGAGGAAGAAGGCGAGTGAGGTCGGGGCAGGGAAGGACAACGAGCTAGGCCGGGCCCTGTCGGGCAGGGCGCGTGACGAGGCACGTGGACGTACGGGCGGGGGTCAGCCCGGCTGCATGGCCTTGATGATGGCGATGGTGTTCCTGTACCGCCTGCTGTTCTTGCTCTACGCCGAAGACCGCCACCTGCTGCCCGTCGGCGACAAGCGCTACCACGCGTACAGCGTGCGGCGGCT
>JAYUBX010000069.1:0-1878 GCA_043740665.1 Candidatus Neomicrothrix sp. | reverse complement strand
TAGCCGTCGACATCTTGCAGCAGACGCCGGCCGCCAGCCGGCAGATCGTGGACCATGCGCGGCCGATGCAGGCGCAGCGCTTCGTGGTCGATCACGTTGACGTCGGCCAGCATGCCGGGAGCCAGGACGCCCCGGTCGAAGATGCCGTAGGCGACGGCCGTCGCCTGGGTCTGCTTGTGCACCAGCAGCTCGATCGGGATGAGCTCACCGCGGGTGCGGTCGCGGGCCCAATGGGTCAGCAGGTAGGTGGGGAAGCTGGCATCGCAGATCAGCCCGCAGTGGGCGCCCCCGTCGCTGAGTCCCAGGATCGATGCCGGGTGCATGATCATCTCGCGGATCGCTTCGTGATCGTGATCGACGTAGCTGCCGAGCGGCGAGAACAACAGCGCGTCGCCGTCGTCCTCGAGCAGCCAGTCGAGCACGACGGCCTGCGGGGTGCGGCCCTCGCGCTCGGCGGTCAGGAGGGCGCTCGACTCTCGGGTCGGCTCATAGTCGGGCACCACTCCGAGGCGGTACATCTGGTGCCACGCGGTGGCGAGGAACTCGGCCGACTTCTGCTTCGTCTGGGGGGCCTCGGCCAGCAGCGCCTCACGCACGTCGGGCTGGTGGAGGCGACGCACGATCTCGTCGAAGGGCAGGGTGTTCATGGCCCGGAAGGTCGGGTGGGCGATGAACGGATGGAACGAGCTGCGCAGCCCGAACAGCATGCCCGTCGGCCGGGCCGGCACCTGCGGCGCGATGCGGGCGCCGCCGCTCTGGTTGACGCCCTCAGCACGGACCAGCGCCTCGCGGTACGCGCCGGGGGCCAACGGTGACTGCGCCATCGAGTAGGTGACGTCGATGCCCCGCGCGGTGATGCCTTCCATCATCTCGCGATCGGGCAGCTCGGGCCGATCGTCGGACACGAACTGGAAGAGACCCCGACCGACACCGGCCAGGGCATCGGCGATGACTGACAGCTCGTCGTTAACGGCGAAGGTGCCGGGCACGTAGCCGTGCTTCGAACGGTGCAGGATCGTGCGTGACGTCGAGAAGCCCAGCGCGCCGGACCGCACGCCATCGGCCACGACCGCGGCGATGCGCTGGTATTCGTCGGCCGTCAGATCGTCGTCGTGGGCTCGCTCGCCCAACACGTAGGCCCGCACCGCGGCGTGGGGCACCTGGGTGCCGAGGTCGATGGTGCGGGGCTTGGTGGCGAGAGCGTCGAGGTACTGGCCGAAGGTCTCCCACTGCCAGTCGATGCCTTCGTGCAGGGCGGTGCCGGGAATGTCCTCGACCGCTTCCATGACCTCGATCAGGAAGTCCTCGGCGCCGGGCTGCACCGGGGCGAACCCCACGCCGCAGTTGCCCATGACCGCGGTGGTCACGCCGTGGTGGGCCGAGGGCGCCATCTCGGCATCCCAGATCGCCTGGCCGTCGTAGTGGGTGTGGATGTCGACCCAGCCGGGCGCAACCAGCGCGCCGTCGGCGTCGATCTCGTTCCGGCCGCCCTCGGCCACCCGGCCGACCTCGACGATCTGGTCGCCATCAATGGCGATGTCGGCGGTGCGGGCCGGCGCGCCGGTTCCGTCGACGACGCGCCCACCCCGGATCACGAGATCGTGCATGGTTCCCCCTTGTCGACGCTGCGGCGTTGCGCCCCAGCCCCCCGTAGCGCACGGACCATCGCACGCTCTTGAAGCGCCTACGTTCGCGCGTGCAGGCCGGGGTGACCTCTTTTTCCGCCGCCCGACCCCTGCCCCTCTCGCCGTGCCGGTCGACCGTAGGGTGGGCGCTCGTGATGACTACCCGAGCTTCAGGTGCCAGTTGGGGCAGACGGCGATTCGGACCGACCGTTGGGGCCTTCCTGGCCGTCGGCCTCGTCCTGGCGTCGTGCGG
>JAYUBX010000068.1:0-2933 GCA_043740665.1 Candidatus Neomicrothrix sp. | reverse complement strand
GTGCAGTTGGCCAACGACCAGGTGGTCGGTCGGGCCAACGCCGACCCCGATCTCGAAGGTATGGGCACGACCCTGTGTGCCGTGGCGGTGGTGCAGGTCGAGGGCGCCGATCGCCTGGCCATCGTCAACGTGGGTGACTCGCGCGTCTATCTGCTCAAGGGTGAGGTCATCCAGCAGGTCACCGACGATCACAGCCTGGTGGCCACCCTCGAGCGACAGGGGCGGCTCACCTCGGCCGAGGCGGCGGTGCACCCCCAGCGCAATATCCTTACCCGGGCGCTGGGCATCGACGCGAGGGTGATGGTCGACTCGTGGGAGGTGCTGCCGGTCAGCGGCGACCGCTACGTGTTGTGCAGCGACGGTCTGTTCAACGAGGTCGACAACGCGGGGATCGCGTCGACCCTGCGACGCCTCGCCGACCCGACCGACGCGGCCCGTGAGCTGGTGCGCCTGGCCAACGAAGGCGGCGGTCACGACAACATCACCGTGGTCATCGTTGACGTGCTCGACGACGAAGGCGAGGGCACGGCGATCGAGGATCCCGGCGCCGACCGGGTGGTGGCCGCCGTCTCGGGGGAGGCTCGCGCCTTGGGCCACGAGGCTCGAGGCGGGCCAGCCGACGTTGAGCCCCCGACTCGGGCCGAGCGCCGGGCCGAACGCCGCGCCGAGCGCCAGACCCCCGATGGCGAGGCGTCGCCGCGACGGATCACCTGGCGCGTGCTGTTGTTCGTGGCCATGGCAGCCGCGGTCATCGGTATCGGCTTCGGCGCCATCACCTACTACGGCCGCCACACCTACTTCGTCGGGTTCGACCAGGATGCCGTCGTGGTCTACCGGGGCCGGCCCGGAGGCGTGCTCTGGATCCAGCCCGAGGTGGTCGAGCGCACCGAGTTCGTGCGGGCGAAGGTGCCAACGGCCACCGTGGCCGAGATCGAGGCCGGCAAGATCGAACCGACGCTGACCGAGGCCCATCAGTACCTGACCAACCTCGGCGACCAGGTCGGCACGACCACCACCACCTCGGTTGGTGGCAACAGCCTTGCCCCCAGCGGGAACTAGCCCTGTGCGCGCCCATCGTCGCAACACCGAGCTCGGTCTGCTGGTGATGGTCGTCATGCTGATCGGGGCCGCTTACGTGCTCACCAGCCTGGGCCTACAGGAGACGATCCCACTCAACGTCGGGCCGTTCCTATTGATCCTGCTGGGGCTCATGCTCTTCGCCCACCTGGTGGTGCGCCGCCTTGCTCCGGATGCCGACCCGGTGCTGCTGCCGGTCGCGGCGCTGCTCAACGGCATCGGGTACGTCGTCATCACCAGCATCAGTCCGCACCTGGCCGGGTTGCAGGCCACCTGGACCGCGGTCGGCATCGCCGCCTTTGTCGGGGTCTTGGTGGTGGTGCGTCGCACCCGAACCATCGAGCGCTACGGCTATTCGTTCGCCCTGGTCGGCATCGGTCTGTTGCTGTTGCCGCTGGTGCCGCACGTGGGCAAGTCGATCAACGGCTCGCGTATTTGGGTCGGCATCGGGCCCATCGGCTTCCAGCCCGGCGAGTTGGCCAAGATCGCCCTCGCCATCTTCTTCGCCTCGTACCTGGTCGAGAAGCGGGAGCTGTTGGCCATGCGCTCGTTCCGTCTCGGTCCGCTGTCGTTGCCCGACCCGAAGCACCTCGGTCCGGTGCTGCTGGCCTGGGCCTTCTCGATCATGATCATGGTTTCGCAGAAGGACCTCGGTTCGTCGCTGCTGTTCTTCACCCTGTTCATCGTGATGCTCTGGGTGGCCACGTCGAGACCGTCGTACCTGGCGGCGGGTGCCGTGATGTTCGCCGGGGCTGCGTACCTGTCGTGGCGGGTGTTCGACCACGTCAAGGTTCGGGTCTCGATTTGGATCGACCCGTGGTCGCAGGCCGACGACAAGGGCTTCCAGATCGTGAAGAGCTGGTTCGCCATGGCCAACGGCGGCCTGACCGGTACCGGGCTCGGTCTCGGCAACCAGGAACACATCCCGTTCGTCGAGTCCGACTTCATCTTCGTCGCGGTCGCCCAAGAACTGGGGTTGTTCGGGGCGACGCTGGTGTTGGCTGCCTATCTGATCCTGGTGGGGTCAGGGCTGCGCATCGCGGCACGGTCCGAGCATCCGTTCGACAAGCTGCTGGCCGTCGGGCTCACCACGCTGTTGGGCGTGCAGGCGTTCATCATCATCGGCGGCATCGTGCGGGTGGTGCCCCTCACCGGGGTGACCCTGCCGTTCATCGCCTACGGCGGATCGTCGCTCGTGTCGAGCTGGATCATGCTCGGGCTGTTGCTGCGGCTGTCCGACGAGAATCACCGACGAGCCGCCGAGAAGTTCGAGTTCGCCCACGCCAGGATGGTCGACGGATGAACACCCAGATCCGTCGTCTTGGCATCGGCCTGCTGGCCTGCTACTTGGCGCTGTTCGGCATGCTCAACTGGATCCAGTTCTTCCACAAGGACCAGCTCGACCACAACGCCCTCAACACCCTGCAGGTGAAGCAGGCCTTCAACAAGCCCCGCGGCACCATCAGCTCGGCCGACGGTGCCCTGCTGGCGCAGTCGGTCGACGTGCCCGATGCGACGCTGTTCAAGCGCCAGCGCACCTATCCCGAGGGTGATCTGTTCGGTCAGATCACCGGCTACTACTCGTTCTCGTTCGGCTCGACCGGCCTCGAGAGCAGCTACAACGACGAGCTGGCCGGCCAGACCATCACTCAGCAGATCAAGGGCTTCGCCGACCTGCTGAACCCGAGGCCCCAGGTGGGCAACCTCACCATCACGGTGCGCAAGGATTTGCAGGAGGTCGCCCGCCGAGCGCTCGGTGACCGCGCCGGTTCGGTCGTGGCCATCGACCCGAAGACGGGCGCCCTCCTGGCGTTCTGGAGCTTCCCGTCGTATGACCCCAACCTGCTGTCGAGCAA
>JAYUBX010000067.1:0-7081 GCA_043740665.1 Candidatus Neomicrothrix sp. | reverse complement strand
TCGACCGTCGTGAGCGGCAGCTACACCCGGCTGCAGTTCACCCCAGACCTGCTGCCGGCCGATATCACCGGCACTCGCATCTACCGGGCCTCGACCGAGAAGTTCGACGTCGAGCTCGGACCCATCTTCGCCAACTTCGTGCTGGCCGACGAGATCAACCGGGCGCCGGCCAAGGTGCAGTCCGCGCTGCTCGAGGTGATGGCCGAGCACCACGTGTCGATCGGCGGCAAGACCTTCGACGTGCCCACGCCATTCCTCGTGCTGGCCACCCAGAACCCGATCGAGAGCGAGGGCGTTTACCCCCTGCCCGAGGCGCAGCGCGATCGCTTCCTGATGAAGATCGTGATCGGCTACCCGAGCCCGGCTGAAGAGGTCGAGATCGTGCATCGCATGGGCGTCAACCCGCCCCACGCCGAGCCGGTGCTGTCACTCGACGATCTCGTGGCCCTGCAGAAGATGGCCGACGAGGTCTACGTCGATCACGGCGTCGTCGAGTACGCCGTCAGCCTGGTGCTGGCCACCCGCAACCCCGGCCACTACGGGCTGCCCGAGCTCGAGGAGCTGATCGCCTACGGCGGCAGTCCCCGCGCCAGCCTCGGTCTGATCGCCGGCGCCCGGGCCCTGGCGTTGCTGCGAGGTCGGACCTATGCCCTGCCACAGGACATCTACGACGTGGCACCCGACGTGCTGCGGCACCGACTGGTGCTGAGCTACGAGGCCCTGGCCCAGGGTCTCAATGTCGACCAGGTGTTGACCCGTCTGCTGAGCACGGTGCCGGCGCCGCGGGTGGCCCCGTCGCAGGATCCGGCCAGCTATGCCGCCGCGGGCACCGCGCCGACCGTCCCGGGCAGCCCGGGCACGCCGTTCGCGGCACCGGCGGTCTGACCCCGTCGTGTCCGACCTCCACGCTCCCTTCCAAGCTCGCGAGCGCGCCGAGGGCAACGCCGCCCTGCGTCTCTCGACGCAGGGCGAGCGGCCGCCCAGCATCGCCACCGGTCCGTCATCCGAGGTGCTGCGCCGCCTCGAGCTGACCGTGACGCGCCGGCTCGACGGCATGCTGCAGGGCGACTACCGCGGTCTGGTTCCGGGGCACGGCAGCGAGCCGGGCGAGACCCGGCCCTACTCACCGGGTGATGACGTCCGACGCATCGACTGGAACGTCACCGCTCGCACCCAGGAACCCCACATCCGAGTATCGATCGCCGATCGTGAGCTCGAGACGTGGATCGTCGCCGACTTCTCGGCCAGCCTCGCCTTCGGCACCGCCGACTGCGAGAAGCGTGACCTGGCACTGGCCGCCATGTCGGCCGTCGGGTTCCTCACCCAGCGCACCGGCAACCGCATCGGTGCGGTGATCCTCGAAGGCGAGCAGGCGATCACGCTGCCGGCGCGGTCGGGGCGCACCAACCTGCAGGCGTTGCTGCACCGGTCCCTGATGGCGGCCAAGTCCGACCACCCCGGAGCGTCCGATCTCGGTGGCGCGCTCCGTCGACTCGGGACGGCCGCCACCCGTCGCGGGCTCGTCGTGGTCGTCTCCGACTTTCTGGCGACCGGCGAGTGGGATCGGGCCCTCCGCGTGCTGTCGGCCCGCCACGAAGTACTGGCCGTCGAGGTACGCGATCCCCGAGAGATGGAGCTGCCCGACGTCGGACTGCTCGCCCTGGTCGATCCCGAGACCGGTGCCGTCCGCGAGGTCCAGACCAGCAACGCCAAGACCCGCCAGCGCTACGCCGAAGCGGCCATCGCCCAACGGGCCGACATCGCCCGGCGCATCCGCGGCGCCAGTGCCGACCATCTGGTGCTTCGCACCGACCACGACTGGCTGCTCGACCTGGTGCGATTCGTCGCCCTGCGTCGCGAGCGGCTCGACTCACTCACGAGGCTCTCATGATCACCTTTCTCGAACCCCTGCGGCTCTGGCTGCTACTTGGTGCCGGCGCCCTGCTCGTGCTCTACGTGCTGGCCCAGTTGCGCCGCCGCACCTACACGGTGCGCTTCACCAACATGGCCCTGCTCGACCAGGTCGCCCCCAACCGACCGGGCTGGCGCCGGCATCTTCCCGCCGCCGCCTTCCTGCTCGCCATGGTCGCCCTGATCATGGGGTTCGCCGTGCCGGCCCGCGATTCGAAGGTGCCCAAGGAGCGGGCCACCATCATGTTGGCCCTCGACACGTCGCTGTCGATGCAGGCAACCGACGTGACCCCGACCCGCATCCAGGCGGCGCAGAGCGCGGCCAAATTGTTCGTCGATGAGCTGCCCACCCGCATCAACATGGGTCTGGTCACCTTCAACGGCAACGCCTCCTTGGCGGTGTCGCCCACGACCGACCGACAGGCGATCAAGACGGCCATCGACAACGCCCAGCTCGGCGAGCGCACCGC
Organism: Candidatus Neomicrothrix sp.; assembly: GCA_043740665.1. Lineage (GTDB taxonomy): Bacteria > Actinomycetota > Acidimicrobiia > Acidimicrobiales > Acidimicrobilacustridaceae > UBA4742. Next base: position 4,700 of record JAYUBX010000067.1, on the reverse strand, counting down.
CATCGGCGAAGCCATCTTCAGCAGCCTCGATGCACTCAAGCAGGTTCCGGCTCAGGACGGTACCGAGGTGCCGGCCCGCATCGTGTTGATGACCGACGGCACCACGACCGACGGCCGCAGCAACGATCAGGCCGTCGCCGCCGCCAAACAGGCCAACGTGCCGGTCACGACCATTGCCTTCGGCACCGATCACGGCACCATCACCATCCCGCAGGAGCCCCTGCCCATCCCGGTGCCGGTCGACAAGGAGGCGCTCAAGTCGATCTCGACCGATACCGGCGGTCGCTACTACGCCGCCGCCTCTGAGGCGCAGCTCAAGCAGGTCTACGACAACATCGGCAGCTCGGTCGGCTACATCACCGAACAGCGCCAGATCACCGTGTGGTTCATCGCCGCGGCTCTCGCCCTACTGCTGCTGACCGGCGCCCTCAGCCTGATCTGGTTCCAGCGCCTGCCCTGACCGGCACTCGACCCGGTCCCGTCCGGTCCGCCCCGGATTCTTACCTCACGCAAAGCGAACGGTCCTGCGGTGACCGACGATCGGTAGACAACCACCTCACCGACACCGATCCGAGGTTGGAGATCCGTGTGCCGAACACCAATCCCCTGGTCACCGAAACTGACCCCGACGTCGGCGACGGACCCAGGCGATCGGGTCATGGCCAACGAGCGGCTCACTGCGTCGCTCGGAGCGGTGCTGCTCGTGCCCTTCGCTGCCGAGGGGCTGACCATCGCCCTCGAGGTACGGTCGACGTTGCCGCTGCATGTGTTCATCGGGATGCTGCTCGTCCCACCGGTGGTGGCCAAGACGCCCACGACGGGCTGCCGGATCACGCAGTACTGCCGGGGCAATCCCGCCTTCGTCGATCGCGGTCCGCCGATGTGGCTGCTGCGCCTCGCCGGCCCCTTCGTCATCGTCACGTCGATCGCGGTCCTCGCCACCGGCATCGCCGATGCGGTTCTGTCGCACCGCCCACATTGGGCGGGCATCAGTCAACAAGGCCAGCTTCATCTTGTGGTTCGGCTTCATGACCATCCGTGTTGGGTCACATCCGGGCGACGCTGGCCCTCGCCAGCGCCGACTGGCGGAAACGAACGGTCAATCGGCGGGCACAGCCGCCGCGTCGCCATCGTGACGACGACCCTCGTCGTTGGTCTGCCGCTCGGCGTGTGGTCCACCAGCTGGACCCCGTATCACTGATTGAGGCCAACCGGGCCTCCCCGTCAGCCATCATGGAGAGCTCATGGCTGTGACCGCGGCGCTCGGCGTTCTGACCATCACCTGTCCCGATCGCCCCGGGATCGTCGCGGCTGTGGCCGAGCTCGTCGCCGGCCTGGGCCTCAACATCGTGCACGCCGATCAGCACACCGATCGGGCGACCGGCACCTTCCTGCAACGACTCGAGCTCGACGGCACCGACGATTGGGTGCCGCTCGACCGGGCGATGGATCGACTGGCGGCGCACTGGGGCATGACCTTCGGCCTCCACGTCCCCCGCGACCCTGCCCGAATCGTGGTGCTGGCATCGGCCCAACCGCACTGTGCCGCCGATCTGATGATGCGGGTCGGGCTCGGCGAGTTTCCGGCCGAGATCGTCGGCCTCATCAGCGATCGGCCCGACGGCGTGGACCTGGCGTCCCGATACGGCATTCCCTGGTGGCACCAGCCGGCGGCCGACGACCCCGACGGCGAGCACGAAGCGGTCGCCGAACGGCTCGACCAGCTGGCCCCCGACCTGGTGGTGCTCGCTCGCTACATGCGGGTGCTGCCCCCGCCGCTGGTCGATCGCTGGTGGACACGGATGATCAACATCCACCACAGCTTCCTGCCCGCCTTCGTCGGCGCCCGGCCCTATCACCGGGCCCACGACCGGGGGGTCAAGCTCATCGGGGCAACTGCTCACTACGTCACGGTCGAGCTCGACGCCGGACCCATCATCGCCCAGGACGTCGAACGGGTCAGCCATCGAGACGAGGTCGAAGACTTGGTGCGCATCGGTCGTGACGTTGAGCGCCGGGTGCTGGCCGAGGCCGTACGGCTCCACCTCGAACATCGGGTTTTGGTCTTCGGCAACCGCACCGTCGTCTTTGATTGAAGATCAAACGACCGACCGTCGGAGTGCGTGCGTGCAGCGCGCTAAACAGGCGGGCGTGGCCGACGATTCTGGTTCCCTGTCCGAACCCCAACGGCTGCGGCTGGCGCTGACCCTGCCCGGTGCCGTGTCACTGGGCAGCTACCACGGCGGCGCGCTCGCCGCTCTGCTCGTCGCTGCGCAGCATGCCGAGGGACGACTGGTGGTCGACGCCGTGGCCGCCGCCTCGGCCGGGTCGATCACGGGCCTACTCGCCGCCCGCGCGTTGCTGCGGGGCGCCGATCCGGTCGCCCTTATGGTGCGCGCCTGGGTCGAGTCGGATTCGCTGTACGCCCTACGCAGCACCAACGCCACATCAGTGCTCACTGCCGAGCCGCTCCGCGAGCTGGCCGCCGACTTACTGAGCGGTGACGGGTCGATACCCGACGGCCGTCCCGAGGTGGCTCGCCAAGCAGCTCCGCTGCATATCTCGATGGCGCTGGCCAGCCTCGGCGGCCTCGGCTACCGGGTGCCCAGCCTCGATCCTGATCAGCCCACCTTCCAGGCCCTCACCCACCTCGACTGGTGGACCAGACGGCTCGCCCCCGACGGTGACCCCGACCAGTTCCTCGACGCGGTCGAGCCGGCCATCGCTTCGGCCGCCAACGCCCTCGGGTTTCCGCCGGTGATGCTCGACCGATCGCCCGATCGCGACCGCTACATCGACAGCCACATCCTCGACCTGCCACCCGAAGGAGCCCCGTGGCCGGTCTGGTACACCGACGGCGGCACCATCGACAACGAGCCGTTCGGCCGAGCCCTCGACTTGCTCGACCAGGCCGAGGAGTGCGGCGATCTGGCCGGTGCCGCACTCGACGACGAGCGGCTGCTGTTGCTGGTCGAGCCGCAGCCGGCCACCATCGACCGGGCCGGCCGCTGGTGGGACCCCAGCTATCACCCTCGTTGGACGTTCACCCTGTTCGACGTCTTCAACCTGAAGAGTGACCAGTCGATCTACGGCGATCTGCTCAAGTTGCAGAAGACCAACAGCCGGGTGCAGTGGAGCGGCGACGCGTCCGATGCCATCGCCGGCGCCTTGACCGAGGCCCTGTCGGTTCTGGACGAGGTCGCCCCCAACCGGCGCCCCGAGGTCGAGCGCAGGATCCGTGCCCGCCTCAGCGCCGCCCTCGATGCCATAGCCGATGACCACCGAAACCTGGCCGCCCAACAGCGCGGTCACCCCGATCCGACATCGGCGACTGGTGCCGATCCACCCAGTTCCCCGTTGGTCGACCCACGCAACGAACCGGACCAATCCGACCTGTCGTCGCTCGTCGCCGACCTGGTGCGTCGATCGACCGGGCTGCACGGCAAGCGCCAGGCCCGAGTCGAGATGGTGTCACCGCTGCTCGACGGTGACGCTCCACCGATCGCCGACCGGCTGGCCGGCGACTTCCTATTTCACTTCGGCGGGTTCGTCGACGAGGACTTTCGCCGGCACGACTTTCTGATCGGCTGGTCGAACATGCGCACATGGCTCGGCCAGCGGGCGGCCCGCCACGGCCTCGAGGCCGCCATCATCGAGGTCGACCGGCGCCATGACGAACTGGGTTGGCCCCTGACCAAGGAGAATCCCTCCCTGCGCTCGCTACCCCTCGGCGACAAGTGGCAGTTGCTGCGCACCGCCGCCCACGTCGGCCACGTCATCACCCACGACCTCGAGCGCCTGGTCGACAAGGACGACGACACCCAGGGCTGACGGATCCCCGCCCTCCGCCTTCCCCCACGCGTTTTGACCCCCAAAATGTTTCGCTCAGCGAAACATTTTGGCGCCGAAACGGATTTTTTTTAGGGGCTGACCTTTTCGCTGACGACACGGGAGGATCCGCCGGGTTGCATGGTGACGCCGTAGAGGCAGTCGGCCGCTTCCATGGTGCGCTTCTGATGGCTCACGATGATGAGCTGCGCGTCGTTGCGGAACTCGCCCACCAGGCCTAGGAACCGGTGCAGGTTCACGTCGTCGAGGGCAGCCTCGACCTCGTCCATCACGTAGAACGGCGACGGCCGGCTGCGGAAGACCGCGAACAGGAACGCGAGGGCGGTGAGCGAACGCTCGCCGCCCGACAACAACGACAGCTTGCGCACGTTCTTGCCCGACGGACGAGCCTCGACCTCGATGCCGGTGTCGAGCAGGTTGTCCGGATCGGTGAGCCGCAACCGGCCCTTGCCACCCGGAAACAGCGTGTCGAAGAGGTGCTCGAAGTTGAGCGCCACGTCGGCCCACGCCGACGCGAACACCTGCACGATCTCGTCGTCGATGGCCTTGATGATCTTGCCCAGCTCGCGTCGCGATTCCTTGACGTCGTCGAGCTGCTTCTGCAGGAACTCGTGGCGTTCCTGCAGCGCTTCGAACTCTTCGAGGGCCAACGGGTTGATCGGGCCCATGATGCGCAGCTCGCGTTCGAGCTCGCGGACACGGGCCGGCGCGGTGAGACCATCGGCCAGGGGCGGGCACTCGGCGGCGATGGCGGTGTCCTGCTCACAATCCAGGTCGCGACGCAGGGATTCGACGGCCGTCTCGATGCGCAGCTTGGTCTCGGCATCGTCAATCTCGAGCCGTTGCTCACG
>JAYUBX010000066.1:0-1593 GCA_043740665.1 Candidatus Neomicrothrix sp. | reverse complement strand
GCGAAGTACTCGAGGCCGCGAATGCGGTGGATCCGAACCAGAAACGTCTCGGCCTGGGGCGGGCTGCCGGCGCGGACCTCGAGCTTCACCACTTCGGCTTCGCGACGGGCGAAGGCCGAATAGAGCGCGGGCAGATACGAGATCAGCAACGCCACCAGACCGAGACCGATGAGCGCCTCGACGAAGCACAGCGTCTGGGCCGCCAACGGCGTCGGTCGATCGAACCCGAGCGTCGCGTACGACGACCCGCTGGCGATCAGTGCCTCGCGCCACGACGTGCCGAGCGCCCAGTACATGGGGATGAAGGCCACAAACATGCCCATGGCCCAGACCACCGGCAGCATCAGCAGCGTGCACGGCGCGTAGCGGGCCATGATCCGGTCGTAGCTCTCGTACGACTTGGCCCGCCTCCCGGCGAACTCGAAGATCTCGCGCATCACCAGGAAGACGAAGCGACCGAGCCGCACCTGCTCGCCGCGGGGCACGACGACGATGCGGATCGCCGACCAGCCGATCCACACGATCACCACGCCTCCGGCCAGGAAGGCGACGAGACGAAGAGCGATCAACACCTCGACGAGCCTACGAGCCGACCAGAAGGTCGGGCAGCGTCGCCATGTCGAAGAACACGCCGCCGTTGGCGTTCTCGATGAACCGGACCGGCGTGAGCGCGGCATAGCCGAACACGGTCATGCCCGCCGCGTGGGCCGCCTCGATGCCGGCTGGAGCATCCTCGATCACCGCGCAACGCGCCGGATCGACGCCCAGCACCGATGCCGCGTGCAGAAACAGATCGGGGGCCGGCTTGCCTACCCCGACATCCTCGGCGCTGAACAGTTGCTCGTCGGTGAAGCGGCCGCGCAGACCGGCCCGGTCGAGGGTGAGGCGGATGCGCTGGTGCAATCCGCTCGACGCCACACAGGTGACCATGTCGGTCGCCGCGAGGTGGTCGAGCACCGCGGCGACACCGGGCACGGCCTCGACCTCGGCGGCGAGGATCGGGTAGACGGTTGATCGGTAGCGCTCCTCGAAGTCGGCGGGGATCGGATGGCCCAGATCGGCCTCGACCAGGTCCCGCACCCGCCCGAGCGTGCTGCCCAGATAGCGCTCGACGCAGTCGTGCCAATCGACCTCGAGTCCGTACTCGGCCAGCAATTCGGCCAGGCATCGGTTGGCGATCGGCTCGCTGTCGACCAGCACCCCGTCGTTGTCGAAGATCACCAGGTCGAAGCAGGCCATCGCCCGACGGTAGTCGGCTGCGGGGGACCGGCCCGGCGTGCAAGGCTCGTCGGGTGAACCCGGCTGAGCGCGTGAAGTTCGTGGTCGAGACGGCCAAGGCGGTGCTCGACGAGCGCCTGCCCGCCGACGAGGGAGCGGTCGCCGTCGAGCTGCAGGCCGAACAGATCACACCGCTGCTGCGGGGTGATCGCGACGCCGTGACTCGATCTGAATGCGAGTCGGTGGCCACCAATCTGCGGATGCTGGCCGAACAGATCAACGATCGCGCGTCGGGCCTGGCCGACCCCGAGGCGCACCTGGCCATGGCCCGCACCATCGGCGAGATGGCCCAAGCCCTCCGCTGACCCACCCACC
>JAYUBX010000065.1:0-6646 GCA_043740665.1 Candidatus Neomicrothrix sp. | reverse complement strand
CCGAAAGACGATCACTGGAAACGGTCGGCAGTTGAGTGGACCCTGGTCATCATCGGCGCGGTCGCCGTTGCGCTGATGCTCAAGGTCACCACGGTCCAGGCCTTCTACATCCCGTCGGCGTCCATGGAGCCCACGCTGCAGGTCGGCGACCGCGTGCTGGTCAACAAGTGGAGCTATCGGGTCCACGACGTCAACCGCGGCGACATCATCGTGTTCTCCAAGCCGCCCGAAGAGGCGAGCGACATCAAGGACCTCATCAAGCGGGTGATCGGCCTGCCCGGCGAGACGCTCACCATCGACAACAATCACGTGCTGATCAACGGCCAGGTGCTCGACGAGCCCTACCTGCCGGCCGGCACGCTGACCCAGCCGGTCGGCGGCCACGGATGCGCTCCGGCCAAGCCGTGCGTGATCCCCGAAGGCGACGTCTTCGTGATGGGAGACAACCGCACCAACTCAGCGGACGGTCGATTCTTCGGCCCCATCAAGGAATCCAGCATCGTGGGTCGCGCCTTCGTTCGGCTGTGGCCCTTCACCCGCCTCGATGCACTCTGAGTCCAACGCCGACCTGATGGAACCAACCGGTCACGGCGGTCACGGCGGCGACGCGGTTGTCGTCGCCCCTCGGCGATCCCGACGCCGCAACATCATCGAGTGGATCGTCGTGGTCGCCGGCGCCCTGGCCATCGCCGTGGTCATCCAGATCACCTCCCTCCAGGCGTTCCGGATCCCCTCCGAGTCGATGCTGCCCCTGTTGCAGAAGGGCGACCGCGTCTTGGTCAACAAATGGAGCTACCGGGTCCATGACATCAACCGCGGCGATGTCGTGGTCTTCAGCCGGCCGCCGGGCCTGACCGACACGACGGTCGACGACCTCATCAAGCGGGTGATCGGCCTGCCCGGCGAATCGGTCACCATCGACGGTGGGCGGGTGCTGATCAACGGTCATGCGCTCGTCGAGCCGTATCTGGCCAACGGTGCGTCGACCCTGCCGACGGGGCCCAACAAGTGCCCGCCCAGCGATCCGTGTTTGGTGCCCGACGGCCAGGTGTGGGTGATGGGCGACAACCGGAACTTCTCCGAGGACAGCCGCTACTTCGGCACCATTGAGCAGTCAACCATCATCGGCCGGGCCTTCGTGCGCCTGTGGCCGATGAACCGCCTCGGCGGTATGTAGCTCGACCATCGGCGCGGTACGGGGTCGGACCGTAGCACGTGGTGCTACAATCCTTGGCCATGGCACGAGAGCTGACCCAGCGGGAACTCCGAAACGAGAGTGGCGCCATCATGCGCCGACTCGACGAGGGCGAGAGCTTCGTGGTCACGCGGCGCGGGGTGCCCGTCGCGGAGCTGACGCCGCTTCGTCGACATCGTTTCGTCTCAGCCGAGGCTGCGGTGGCGATGTTCAGCGGCGCACCGAACGTGGACTACGACCGATTCCGGGCTGACCTGGAGCAGATCGCCAGCCAGGATTCCGAGCCTCGTGGCTGAACGCCATCGGCCGGTGCGGGGGCTCCTGGACACTTCGGTGGTGATCGACCTCGACCGGCTCGATCCGTCGAAGCTTCCGATTGAAGTAGCGGTGAGCGCCCTGACGATGGCTGAGCTCGCCGCCGGCCCGCACGCGACCAGGGATGCTGACGAGCGAGGACGTCGCCAGGACCGGCTGCAACGAGCCGAGGCTGCGTTCGACCCGCTGCCGTTCGACCGCGAAGCAGCCCGAGCGTACGGCCGAATCTACGCCTCGGTCACCGGCGCCGGACGCAAGGCTCGTGGTGCCCGAGCCGTCGATCTGCTCATCGCCGCGACCGCTTGTGCTGCTGGTCTGCCGCTGTACACCCGCAACGGCGCAGACTTCGAAGCCCTCGAAGGATTGGTCGACGTCGTCGTCGTGTGACCCAGGCCCCGGCCGCCGAGGGCGCCGCTACTCGCCGGTGACGCGGTCAACCGCAGTGACCAACAGGTCGACGTGGTCGCTGTAGAGGGCATCGATGCCGGTGTCGAGCAGCTCGGTCATCACCCGGTCGAACTGCACGTCCCAGGCGAAGGCCAGCCGATCGAACCGGTGATAGAGAGCGATGAAGCCACCGGTCCACTCGGTGTGGTGCAGGTTCACCGCGTCGATGCCGAGCTCGGTCAGGCGGGCGGCGTGGCGTTCGGGCCCACCGTCCATGTGGCCGATGAACGTCGAGTGCACCAGGCGGATCGTCGGCCACATCGAACGCCACTCGGCCAGAACATCGAGGTCGTGATGACAGATCCAGAGCCGCTCGAAGGCCCCACCGCCGGCCTGCTCGGCCGCCGCCGCCACCGCGGGCATGGCCGCCGGATCCTTCAGGTCGAGCGAGAACTCGTACTCGGTGCCGCAGGCTGCATACAGCTCGTCCATCGTCGGAACGTGCGCGGGGAGGGCGACCCGGTCGAGCCGGCTGATGGCGGTGCGGCGAGGCCGGCGGCCGACCTGACCGTCGTGGTCGAGCACGGCGATCCCGTCGGCGGTGAGCCAGACGTCGCTTTCGAGCCCCGATGCCCCGAGTCGAAGGCCCAGCTCGAAGGCTTCGAGGGTGTTCTCCGGTGCGTGGGCCCGAGCGCCGCGGTGGGCAAAGGCGATCGGGGGACGGCGAAGCGAAGGCAACCGGGTGGGCACCGGGTCACTGTAGCGATCGGCGCTCGGCCGCCCGACCCGCCTTCGGCGAACGAAATGGGCCATACGGCCTACCCGAAGTGGCTCAAGGCCCATCGTCGGGCTGCCGATTCGGTTACTGCACGGCGGAGGCCGTTGGGGCCACAAAGAAAAAGGGGCGACCGGATGGCGACGATTCGAGCCAGTTGTGCAGACTGCGGCGACGTGGAGCTCACGACGGCCGATGTACATGTCCGGGTCTGCACGCTCGAGGATCAGAGCACGTACTCGTTCCGTTGTCCGGTGTGCCTGATGACGGTGGTGAAGCCGGCTGAGGCCCGCACGGTCGATCTGCTGGTCGCCTCGGGCGTCTCGTACGAGACCTGGGCGCCGCCGCTCGAGCTCAGCGAGCCACGGGGCACCGGCGAGCCCATCACTCACGACGAACTACTCGACTTCCACGATCAGCTCAACGACGACGACCGCCTGATGGACGCCCTCGCCCAACTGCTCGACCGCTGAGCGTTGCGACGACCGAGGCCGTAGGCTCAACCGTTATGGCGCTGATCTGGATCATCCCCGCTGTCCTCACGCTGGTGGCCTGTGTGCTCGGCTACCGCTGGCAACAGCAGCTCGATGCCGAGGTCGCCCAGCTTCGCGACGAGTTGCAGGCCTTACCGCTGCTCGCATCGCGCACCCGAGCGGTGCAGCTCCAAGCCGATCGCACCGATCGAGCGACGAGTGCGACCGCCGACGTCTTTGGGCCCCATCTGCCCAAGTAGGCTGCGTCCATGTTCAACGTCGGTGGCGGCGAGGTCATCGTCATTCTCCTGATCGCGTTCATCGTGCTCGGGCCGGACAAGTTGCCGGGAGCCGCCCGCCAGGTCGGCAAGTACCTCAACGAGTTCCGGCGGATCTCGTCGGGGTTCCAGGACGAGATCCGCAGCGCGATGGATGTCGCCACCCAGACCCCGGTCGATGTCCCTCCGGCCCAACCGGCGGCCGAATCCGATCCGGACGCGACCACGCAGCCGTCGACAGCCGATCCAAAGCCCGCGTCGACCGAACCCGAGCAGCCCGCCACCATGTGGCCCACCGGCTCGGCCCCCGAGACGACCACGCCGCCCGAGCCGACGGCCTCGACTGAACCGGCCGAACCGGCCGAACCGACTGAACCTGGATCGGGCCCATCCGACCCGACCGCCGTCTGATGGTCAGCACCGTCGAACATGACTGATACCACCGAGCCGCTCGGCGGCGGGCACATGACGCTGTGGGAGCACCTGGCCGAGCTCAAGTCGCGCCTGACCAAGTGCATCGTGGCCGTCATGATCGGCGCCGTGCTCGGCTGGGTGGTGTTCCCCCCCCTGCTCGAATTCCTGCAGCGCCCCTACTGCGCCATCTCGCCCGACGGCAACTGCAAGCTCATCGCCACCGGACCGCTCGACGTGTTCACCCTGCGACTGCAGATGTCGATCTACGTCGGCATCGCCCTGGCCATGCCGGTGCTGCTCTGGCAGCTGTGGCGCTTCATCACGCCCGGCCTGCATCCCCACGAGAAGAAGTACGCGGTGCCCTTCACCGCCGCTGCCCTGTTGCTGTTCATCTTCGGTGCCGCCATCGCCTACCTCACCCTGAACCCGGCGTTGAAGTTCCTGATCGACATCGGCGGGGGACAGGTCACACCGCTCTACACCGCCGACAGTTACGTGAAGCTCATCACGTTCATGATGCTGGCCTTCGGCGCCGGCTTCGAGTTCCCGGTCGTCCTGGTCGGCCTGCAGATCGCCGGCGTGCTGACACCTCGCCAGCTCAGCCATTGGCGCCGCCAGGCCATCGTCGTCATCTGCATCGTCGCCGCGGTCATCACGCCGAGCGGCGATCCGATCAGCATGTTGGCCCTCGCCATCCCGATGTACATCTTCTACGAGATCTCGATCGTGATCGGGTGGTTCTTCAACCGCCGCAAGCGCAAGCGGGCCGCCAAGGCCGAAAAGGCGGCGTTGGCTGACGCGTCGTGATCCCCGTCGATCCCGGTCGCGACGAACCCGATCATCGGGATTTCGAGCTCGATCGCTTCCAGCTTGAGGCCATGGCCGCCATCGACCGGGGCGAGTCGGTGCTGGTGGCGGCGCCAACCGGTGCCGGCAAGACCGTGGTGGCCGAACACGCCGTGACCCGGGCGGTGGCGAGCGGCGGCAAGGCGTTCTACACGACGCCGATCAAGGCGCTCTCGAACCAGAAGTTCCATGATCTGGTCGAACGACACGGCCGCGAGGCGGTCGGTCTGCTCACCGGCGACAACGCCATCAACGGCGGTGCACCGATCGTCGTGATGACGACCGAAGTCTTGCGCAACATGATCTACAGCCGTTCGGGTGCCCTCGTGGGGCTGCGGTGCGTCGTGCTCGACGAGGTGCACTACCTGCAGGACGCCTATCGCGGTCCGGTGTGGGAGGAGGTCATGGTGCACCTGGCGCCAGAAGTGCGGCTGGTGTGCCTGTCCGCCACCGTCTCGAACGCATCCGAACTGGCCGAATGGATCTCGACCGTTCGCGGGCCGACCACGACCGTGCTCGAAACCAACCGACCGGTCGAGCTGGCCAACCTGTTCATGGTCGGCAGCAAGGACACCGAAGTCCCCGTCCTGATCCCAACGCTCGTTGGCGGCCGTCCGAATCCCGAGGGGCAACGGTTTGACCAATCCGGCACGCAGGCCAGCCGACCCACGACACGGGGCCGGCCCCGGCGGCCGTGGTTCACGCCCCGGCGGCTCGAGGTCGTCGATCTGCTGCACGGGCGCGACCTGCTGCCGGTCATCTACTTCATCTTCAGCCGAGCGGCCTGCGACGACGCGGTGGCCAACTGCCTGGCGGCCGGCCTACGGCTCACCGATGCCGACGAGCGCCGCCGCATCCACGAGATCGTCGATAGGCACCTCACCGCCCTGTCGGACGACGATCTGGCGGTGCTGGGCTACGACCGGTGGATGGCCGGGCTCGAGGCCGGGCTGGCCTCGCATCACGCGGGGATGGTTCCCCCGTTCAAGGAGGCAGTCGAGGCCTGCTTCGTCGAGGGTCTGGTGCGGGTCGTCTTCGCCACCGAGACCCTCGCCCTCGGGATCAACATGCCGGCCCGCACGGTGGTCATCGAGAAGCTGACCAAGTTCACCGGTGAGCGCCACGAGTTCCTGACTCCCGGGCAGTACACCCAACTCACCGGTCGTGCCGGGCGGCGGGGGATCGACACCGAAGGCACCGCCGTCGTGCTGTGGTCGCCCTTCGTCTCGTTCGGCGAGGTGGCCGGTCTCGCCGCCAGCCGCAGCTTCACCCTGACCTCGGCGTTCCGCCCCACCTACAACATGGCCGCCAACCTGGTGCGCCGCTATCCCGCCGACGTGGCCCACCATCTGCTCAATCTCTCGTTCGCCCAGTTCCAGGCCGACCAAGCCGTCGTGCGACTCGAGACCCGCCTGGCGCGCCGCGAAGCGGCGCTGGCCGAGTTCCTCGCCGAGGCCACCTGCGAACGAGGCGACATCGACGAGTACCGCCGACTGGTTGCCGCTCAGCAGACGACCCAACCGCCGGATCGGGCGGCAGCGGTTCGAGGCCAGCTCGACGACGCCATGGCCCGGCTGCGCCCGGGAGATGTCATCCAACGGCCGGGGCGCACCGCAAACGCGCCGTTGGCGGTACTGACGGTCGCCCGCCGCAAAGGTGGCGCGGTTCGGGTGCGGGCGATCACCGCGCAGGGCAGCATGCTCAACCTCGGTAGCACCGACTTCGACGAGCGCCCCGATGTCCTGGGACGGATCGCCCTGCCCGTGCCTTTCGCTCCCGACGATCGCGGGTTCCAGGACGATGTCGCGGTCGGCCTGCGCTCGTTCAGCGCCGAGACCAAGCGAGCGGCAGGCAAGCGGGGCCGGCGTCCGAATCGCGCGACCGGCGCTTCGGGTGGCACCCAACCCGTGTGGCATCCGGTGGCGGATTGTCCCGACCGTGAGCAGCACCTGCGAGCGTCACG
>JAYUBX010000064.1:0-15869 GCA_043740665.1 Candidatus Neomicrothrix sp. | reverse complement strand
GGTACCAAGCAAGCGCTGGCCTCCGATCTTCATGCCCGGCAGGCCGTCGGTCCAACCGGGGATCCCTTCGGTGAGCGGGAACGACGCAGGCTCGGGTGGTCCATTCCGGTACGACGTATCGAAGATGCGGCCGGTCGAGCACGCCACGCCGACGTAGTTGACGGTCACCGTGCTGCTGGCCGATACCACGGCGCCGGTCCCTACTTTGAGGTCCATGATGATCAGGGTGGTCGGCGGTGGCCCGACCTGAACCGGCACCCTCGGTGCTCCTTCGGGCGCCGGACCAGTTTCGGCGAGACACGGGTGGACGGCCACCGACGACGTGCCGGGTGCGGGTATCGGTGCGGGCGCGACCCGTGTGGTGGTGGTCGTCGAGAGCTCGACCCCGAGCTGGACTGGCTGGGCGCGGCTTGGCCGAGGAGCGTCACCGCCAGGATCGAGACCACGGCAACGCCGGCGACGGCGAGCACGCCGAGGCCGGCGACGACGATGCCGATCATCAGGCCGTTGATTCAGGGCGGTGTCACCGGCGGCACCGCTCGAGGGCGGCGGCCGGCGGATACCAGCGGCCGTCGGAGGCCTGCCACCAGCCCGGACCATGCCAAAAGTCGCTCATCCGCTTAGGCGTCGTGGGTGCGCAGGTAGGCATCGCACAGCTCACGCAGGCGGTCACGACCGAAGCTGGGCTCGTGGCCGCCGTGCACGACCGTGACGGGCAAATTGCGCAGTCGGCGCATGGTGGCCACGTAGGCCTCGATGTCTGACCCCTCGAGCGCGTCGAGCAGGGGACCGTCATACACCGCGTCGCCGGAGAACAGGATGCCCGACTGTTCGTCCCACAGACCGATGCTGCCCGGCGAGTGCCCGGGCAGGTGCAGCACCTCGAAGGCCCGGTCGCCCAGGCCGATCGTCTCGCCGTCGACCAGCACCCGAGTGGCCGCCGCTGGCGTAATCTCGACGACAGTGGGATCGAAGCCGGCCGTCGGGGCCGCGTCGATCAAGAACTCGGGGATGTCGTAGCCGGCGTCGAGGTAGGGATCGGTGACGGTGGCCGGGAAGAAGCCAGACGTGAGCGTGGTCAGTCCGGCCGCGGCGACCTGGTCGGCCTCGGCCTGGTGGATCGCCCGATCGTCGAACTCGTGGAAGCCGCCGACGTGGTCGCCGTGGGCGTGGGTGGCGACGGCCAGGATCGAACCGTCGAGCTCGGCTTCGGCGATCTGGCGCAAGGGCCGCAAGCCGAGGGCGGTGTCGACCACCAGGTTGCCGGCCGTGCCCTGCACCAGCCACACGTTGCACCGCAACAAGGGGTGAACGTGCGGCTCGGTCACCAGCGTGATGGCGTGCTCGTAGCGTTCGCTGACGAACCACGGATCGGCGATCGGAAACGAAGCGGGCAGCGCGGCCATCTCAGGAGCGTACGGCGAGGGCCCGCAGCTGGGCGATCACGCGCGGCAGGGCCACCAACAGCGCGTCGATGTCGTCGTCGGTCGACGACCAGCCCACCGACACCCGCAGTGAGCGGTGGGCATCGACGCCCATGGCTTCGAGCACGGGCGAATCCTCGAGTCCCTCCGAGGCGCAGGCGCTGCCCGAGTGGGCGGCGATGCCAGCCTGGTCGAGCCCCAGCAGCACGGCTTGGGGCTCGATGCCGTCGATGCCCAGGCACACGAGATGGGGTAGCCGGTCGACAGGGTCACCGTAGATCCGCACCCCGTCGAGGTCCGGTACGGCGGCCAAGACTCGGTCGGTCAGCCGCCGGGATTCGCGTCGCTCGGTGTCGAGGCAGTCGTCGAGGCCGAGGGCCTCGCACGCTGCGCCCAGCCCGACCAGCGCCGGCAGGTTCTCGACCCCGGCGCGCCGGGCCCGCTCCTGGTCACCGCCGCGAATGAGCGGATCGAGCCGCAGCCCGCGGCGCACCAGCAACGCGCCGGCGCCCATCGGAGCACCGAACTTGTGGCCGCTCACCGACAGCAGGTCGGCGCCCAGCCCGGCGAAATCGATCGGATCGTGGCCCGCCCCCTGCGCGGCATCAACGTGCACCAGCACCCCGAGCTCACGGCAGCCGGCGATGACGTCGGACACCGGCTGGTGGGTGCCGACCTCGTGGTTGCCCCACTGCACGTGCACCAGAGCCGTGTCGGGTCGTACGGCCGCCAGCACCTCGACGGGGTCGACCCGACCGACCCGGTCGACGCCGACGGTGGAGACCTCGCCGCCGAGCGCCGCCGCGTAGGCGGCGGTCGCGTCGCGGACAGCCGAGTGCTCGACGGCGGGCACGACCATGTGCCGGCCCCGACCGAACGCGCCCCACGTCGCCATGGCGATCGATTCGGTGGCGCCGCTGGTGAACACGACCTCGCGACTGCGCGCGCCGAGTCGGGTGGCGACCTGGCCGCGGGCCTGCTCGAGCGCGACCCGTGCCGTCATGCCCTCGACATGGATGCGACTTGGGTCGGCCACCGCGCCGGCCGCCGCCGCATCGAGCCAGCCGACCATGGCGTCACGCGCCTCGGGTCGCAACGGCGATGTCGACGCGTGATCCAGGTAGTGGCGCCCCATCGCCACAGCCTAGGTCCCCGAACCTTCGGTCGATCTGGTCGTCAGGGTGCGCAAAAACGGGGAAGGTTGGGATTTGGGGCGGTTGGGGAACTCAGGCTTCGACGGCGGTGACGCAGTGGGCGTCGCCCATGGGGATGGACGACTCGTGCTCGGCGGACGTCTCGCCGTAGAGGGCGCTGAGCATGCCGCGGACCATGCCCCGGTCGACCGCGCAGATCACCGGGTTCTCGATGGCGGCGCCGCCGAACGGACAGTGCTCGCTGACGATGCGCAGCTCGTTGCCGTGCTTCTCGGCGTGGGCGGCGAAGCCATGGGCGGTGAGTCCGTCAGCGACGGCGTGCAGCGCCGAGCGAAACGATCGCTGGCCGTCGTTGGTGTCGCCGAGCGAGGCGGCCATGACCCGGCCGTACTCCATGCCGACCTCTTCGGCCAGCTGCTCGGCCTGGTCGCGGGGGATCAGGGCCAGCGCCCGCCCCAGCAATGAGACCAGCAGGTCGTCGTGGCGCACCGGAAACTCGAGGGCGACCGATTGCTCGGTGACCCGGTAGTGCTTCGAGGGTCGACCGGCGCCGGCGTGGTCGCCCCGGTTGACCGTTACCTCGAGATACCCGCCACCCGCCAGCTTGTCGAGGTGATGGCGGGCCACGTTCGGGTGAAGGGCGAAATGCCGGGCGACTTCGGCGGCGGTGACGCCCTCGGGGTGCTCGCGACCGAACAGGTAGATCTCGCGGCGCGTCGGGTCGCCGAAGGCCGAGGTGATCGCGGTGACGACCGACGAGAACTCCGTCGGCGTGAGTGGGGGTCCATCCACCCGGGTATTCTACCTACGCCCGTAGGAGAAATTCAGGAGCCCCCACATGTCAGTCACCGAAGCCGCCGTGATCGAGGCCCTGCGCCCGGTCGAGGACCCCGAACTGCACCGCAGCATCGTCGATCTCGACATGGTGCGGCGGGTCGGCATCGACGGCTCGACGGTCGATGTGCTGATCGCCCTCACGGTCGCCGGTTGCCCCCTGCGGGCCGAGATCCAGAGCCGGGTCACGACGGCGGTCACCGCCCTCGATGGCGTCGATGCGGTCACCCTCGACTTCACTGTCATGACCGATGACGAACGGGCGATCTTGCGCGAGAAGCTGCACGGTGACCCCGCCGCCACCGCCGGCACCCATCAGGGCCACGGCCACGCCGAGGGTCGGGTCATCCCGTTCGCCGATCCGGCGAGCAAGACCCGCTGCCTGCTGATCGCGTCCGGCAAGGGTGGCGTGGGCAAGTCCTCGGTCACCACCAACCTGGCCGTCGCGCTGGCCCAGCAGGGTCACTCGGTGGCCGTCGTCGACGCCGACGTGTGGGGCTTCTCGATCCCTCGCATGCTCGGAGTCAATCGACCGCCGGTGGTGATCGACGACATGTTGGTGCCGCCCGAATCGCACGGCGTGCGCTGCATCTCGATGGGGTTCTTCGCCCAGGAAGATCAGCCGGTCATCTGGCGGGGGCCCATGCTGCACAAGGCCCTCGAGCAGTTCCTCACCGATGTCTTCTGGGACGAGCCCGACTACCTGGTGATCGACCTGCCGCCGGGTACCGGCGACATCGCCCTGTCCCTGGCCCAGTTCCTGCCCCGGGGCGAGGTCTACGTCGTTACCACCCCGCAACCGGCGGCTCAGCGCGTGGCGCAACGGGCGGCCTTCATGGCCCAGAAGGTCAACCTCGAGGTCAAGGGCATCATCGAGAACATGTCGTGGTTCACCGGCGACGACGGCCAGCGTTACGAGATCTTCGGCGCCGGTGGCGGCCAAGAACTGGCCGACCGGCTCGAGGTTCCCCTGCTCGGTTCGGTGCCGCTCGTGCCCGAACTGCGTGAGGGCGGCGATGCCGGCCTGCCCATCGTCGTGTCCGACCCCGAGGGTGAAGCGGCCCGGTCGTTCACCGAGATCGCCCGCCAGATCGCCGTCGAACTGGCCCCCACCCGCGTCTACAACCCCCAGCTCAAGATCATCTGATCTCGACGATCCGAGGTCCGCTGGTGGGGGTCGGTGCACGCCTCGCCTACGATGATCGCCACGTCGGTGACCCGCCTCGCCGGTCCTGACGCTCAACCCGACCCGGCCGCGGCGCGGCCCCGCAGGAGGATCTTCCGTGGACGTTCGCATCGGTGTCATCGAGACCATCAAGGAGATCGAGGTCGAGCTTCCGGCCGATGCCGACCGCGACAAGATCAAGAAGAAGATCGACGACGCTCTGGCCGACACCACCAAGATCCTGTGGCTCACCGATGCCAAGGGCCGCGACGTCGCCGTGCCATCGGCCAAGATCGCCTACGTCGAACTGGGCGGCCCCGACAACTCTCGCCGTGTCGGTTTCGGCGCCGGCTGATCGCCCCCGTCGTGGCTGACCAGTGAGCGGCGACGAGCTGGGGCTTCTCGACCGGCGACTGCTGTTCGTCACCGGCAAGGGTGGCGTCGGCAAGACGAGCGTGGCCGCCTCGCTGGCCCTGCTCGCATCCCAACAGGGCCAACGCACCCTGGTGTGCGAGATCGACGCCAAGGGCGATCTGGCCGCCGCGTTCGAATCCGGTCCGCTGGCGTTCGCGCCCCGCGAGCTGGCCCCGAACCTGTCGGGTATGGCCATGAACACCGAGGAATCGCTTCGCGAGTACCTGAAGCTTCAGCTCAAGGTGCCGATGCTCGGCCGCATCGGCCCGGTGGCCCGCACCTTCGACTTCGTCGCCGATGCGGCTCCCGGCGTCAAGGAGATCCTGACGGTCGGCAAGCTCTGCTACGAGGTGCGTGAGCGCACCTTCGACCTGATCGTGGTCGACGCCTCGGCCACCGGCCACGTCATCGGCCAGCTGGCGGCGCCACAGGCGATCAACGAGCTGGTCAAGGTCGGGCGGGTACGCGAGCAGACCCGGTGGATGGTCGACATGCTGGCCGATCCGGCGACCACGGCCGCGGTGATCGTCTCGGCGCCCGAAGAGATGCCGGTCAGCGAGACCCTCGATCTGGCCGAGCGCATGCGCATCGAGACCGACGTGCTGCTGGCCGCGGTCATCGTCAACAAGGTGCTGCCCGAGTTGTTCGGGCGAAGCGAAGAAGCGATCTTCCACTCGTTGCGCGAGCCGGCCGCCCTCGACGCGCTGGCCGCCGCCGTCGGCGCCCCCGTGGCGCAGGTCGCACCCGTGCTCGATGCCGCCCAACTGGCGGTCACCCTGCGTCGCACCCGCGCCGGTCACCTCACCCGACTTCGCCACGAGCTGCCCAAGAACGTGCCGTTGCTGTACGTGCCCTACCTGTTCAATCGCACCCACGGGGTGCGATCGACCCGAGCGGTGGCCGAGGCCCTGGCCGCCGAGATCGGGTCCTGACCGTGGCCGACCGCGCAGCCCGGCGCCCCCAGCGGGCGAAGACGGTCACCAAACGTCAGGCCAACAGCACCATCGAGCAGCTCTTTGCCTCGAAGGAGATCGTCGTGACCTGTGGCTCGGGTGGCGTCGGCAAGACCACGACGGCGGCGGCGACGGCGGCCATGGCGGCGGCCTACCTGGGCGGCAAGGTCCTCGTCCTGACCGTCGACCCGGCCAAGCGGCTGGCCAGCGCGCTCGGCCTCGAAGAATTCGGCAACGTCGAGACGCGGGTGCCCCACGACCTGTTCACCGCCGCCGGGGTTGAGCCCCAGGGTGAGCTGTGGGCGGCCATGCTCGATACCAAGAAATCGTGGGATGAGCTGGTGCGTACCCATGCCCCCGACGCCGAGACCCGCAACGCCATCCTGGCCAATCCGCTCTATCAGAACATCTCCGGCAAGTTCGTCCAGAGCCACGACTACATCGCCATGGAACGGCTCTACGAGATCCATGCGTCAGGTCGCTACGACCTGATCGTGGTCGATACCCCGCCCACCCGCAACGCCATCGACTTCCTCGAGGCCCCCGAACGGATGGCCGACTTCTTCTCGAGTCGGCTGTTGCGTTGGCTGATCGCGCCCTACCGATCTCGCCTCTACAACGCGGCGTCGAAGCCGTTCTACGTGGTCGCCGACCGGATCCTGGGCGCTCAGTTCCTGGCCGACATCGCCGAGTTCTTCGTCCTTTTCCAGACCATGTACGACGGTTTCGTCGAGCGGGCCGAAGCGGTGCGGCGCACGCTGCAAGACCAGCGCACCACCTTCATGGTGGTGAGCACGCTCGAGACGTCTCCCGCCCGCGAGGCCGCCTTCTTCATCGACGCGCTCGAATCTCGCGGCTTCCACCTTGGCGCGGTTGTGCTCAACAAGGTTCTGCCGGCCTACTTCACCGACCGGGGAGCCACGAGTGTCGCCCGGGCACTGGCGAAGGATCCGGCGGCGATTGCCGCGCTGCTCGCCCCCGATCTCGGTGATCCGGCGCTGCTCGAGCGCGTGCTCCGCGAAGTGGGGGAGAGCTTTCTCAACTATCGAGTCGTGGCAACGCGTGAGGCCGAGACCCGGGCCGAGCTGTCGCGGCAACCCGAGACGGTGGTCGCGGTGCCGTTCTTCGAGTCGGACATCTACGACCTCGCCGGCCTGCTTCGCCTCGGCGAGCAGATCTGGCGCTGATGAGGTCGCGTCACGACGTAGACCGCAGTGGTGAGCAACGTCGCCAGCGCGGCCAGCAGCGGTAACGTCTCGACCTGGCGTTGCGTGATCCGAACCGGGTGATGGGGGTTGTAGGCCCGACTGAACACGGCGTCGGTGCTCATGGCACGCTGGCAGTAGATAGACAGCACGGGCCCGGCCGGCGAGATGGCGACGTTTGATCCGGCCGGGAGCTCGATCTGGTGGGCACCGACGGCGGGCGAGGGAAGCCGGTAGAACAGAGTGTCCGGCCGGGGCTCGGCAAAGATCGGAATCGAGCTCGACACCAGCTCGGCCGTGGCGACCTGCGGTCCCGTCGGAGTTTGCACCTCGAGGGTGGCCGGCGCGGGACCGACCAGCCCGATGGTGAACCCGACCATCGGGCATGCCGGCTCGATCCGCACCGAGCCCAGCGAGGCGATGCCGGCCGCTTGGTTCTGGCGCACGACCGCGGTCAGGTTCCCGGGCAGGGTGGTCTGCAGATAGCTGCGGTTCACGTAGTCGGCGACCATCTGGCCCTCGAGCAAGAACGCTCCCGTGATCACCAAGCCGGCGACGACCGGCACCCAGCGCTCGCCGACGACCACGGCGGCCCCGCCGGCGATGGCGATGGCCGCGAACGGTACGGCCGGCAGCAGATGCCGACCCAGTGGTGCCCCCAAGCCGTGCTCGAGCGTGTAGTTGATGACCTGGGCGGCGACGAAGGAGAGGGGCAGCGCGCTGGCCGACCACAGCAGACCGGCCAGGTCGCCCCACTGCCGACGGAGCCAGGCAACGAGTCCGCCCGCCACCGCAGACACGGCTAGCAAGACGGTCCAGGAAAGGGGGTAGGTCGTCCCGCTCGTCATCTGGTTCGACCACAGGCCGAGGTGAGCATTGCCGACGTCCTGGCCGAGTCGGTGCCACGAGAACCCGGTGTTGGCCGGTACGAGCAGCCGGCTGACTTCTCGTACTCCGCTCAGGGCGTGGTACGTCGACAGGTTCCAGGCCACCCACGGCAGGCACACGACCGCCACCGTGACCCCGATGGTGGCGAGCAGTCCGGCCGCCCGGCGCGCTCCCGGTCGGGCGACGACGAGCCACGCCACGAACACCATCGCCCACAGCGGGGCCACGACGAGGACCGTGGCCTTGGTGAGGAGGGCCAGCCCCAGTAGTACGCCCATTGCCACCGCGCGCCCGCTCGACGGGCGATCAAGGGTGCGAAGGAGAGCCACGGTGGTGGCCAGGGTCAGCACGACGGCGAGGGGGTCGTTGGTCACCGCGCCGTAGGCGAACGAGTTCGTGGCGACCAGCAGCAACGGCGCCGCCAGCCACACGGCCGGCCGCCTCGGGAAGGCTCGGCGAGCCAACGCCCACGTGAGCGGGACCGCGGCCAGCCCGACCAGCACGGTTGCCAGTCGTACGGCCAGCAACTCACGGGGAACGCCGCCCGACCGGCCGAGCCAGTAGGCGGGAGCCATCAGCGCGTAGTAGGTCGGCGCCGCCGTGGCTTCGTACTGCTCGCCTGCCCCGCCCCAGTTGGGGTCGGTGTTCACCGGCTGGAGGTCACGAGGGCCGTAGCCGTCCGTCGGCGCGGCCTTGGCCGTACCCAGCACTTCGTCGCTGATCCGGTCCCGCCCGATGACGGGGACGCCGTGTCCCTCGGCCACCGACTGGACGTACCCGAAGTGGGCGATCTCGTCGACCGGGTCGAACACGATGGTCGTGACCGACCAGTAGGCGCCGTGGGCCAGCCCTAGGAGCATGATGACGCCGAGCAGCACGAGGTGGAGGCGCCGCCGGGACTGGGACAGTTCCACCGGGGTGGCCAGGAACCCCGCGTCGGTCATTTGGGCTGAAGGTAGCGGAACGTGGCCGTGACTCCGGATCGAATCGTCCCGTGCTCGTCGCATGCCGGCGCCGAAGGGATGGAGATGGTCAGGTCCTGCGTCCCCTCGAGACTCATCGGGATCGAGACATCGGTCTGATCGGCGGGCACCTCGACGCGCTGGACTCCGATCTCGACGACCGAAGGGCCGTCGCCCAGCCCCGCCGCTCGGTGGACAGCCACGACGAGGTGGCCGTCCCACGCCTGATCATTCGGGACGACGACCTTCATCTTCGCGGTCCGGCAGAACGAGCCGCTGCCGCTGACAGCGACGCGCTCCTCGGTGTCGGTGGTCGTGTACAAGCGGGGAGCGGCGTAGGCGCGGAGATCCCACGCCAGCACTCGTCCGTCCGCCGAGCTCACCATCGGCGGTCCGAGGATCGCCTGGATCGGCGGGATCTCGCTGCGGCCGAGATCGAGGTAGCTGCGCGTATCGAGCGTGATCGCGTCGAAGCCGACGGGCCACCAACCCGCGGATCAGCACATCGGCCGGTTGGTCGACAGCCACGGTTTGCCAGTCGGCGAAACGCCCGCGCATGCCGCCCCCGCTCCATCGCAACTGGGTGGAGTGCAGGTAGCCGAGCTTCAACTGGTCGTAGTCGGGGGCGTAGGCGGTGCCGCCCGACTCGGGGAACGGGACGACCGGAAGCTGGAAGATCATGGCGTCGGCGGGCAGGCGATCCTCGAGGTCGCGCACGAAGGCGCGGTCGCTCTCGAAGGCCGCCTGCTTCGTCCGAGCGTCCGGGATGGCGGCGGGGGCAGCTTGGTCGAGCGTGGCCACGATGCCGATGACGATGAGCACCGCGATCCAGCCGATGGTGCTCACCCTGCGGCCGAGCCGGTGACGAACGTCGGCCAGCAAGTGGCAGCTCGCGGCGACGCCGGCGAAGGCGATCACGATGGCGATGCGGACCCACGCGCGGATCGACGCGATGCCCGAGGCCTCGAGCAGGTTGGCAGCTGAACCCTGCACGGCGATGCCGAGGGCGAGCAGGATTACGACACCGAGCCGGGCCCCGATCGACGACGATCGTGTGTGGTTCCGTACGACGCGCGACCCGAGCCAGACGAGCGTCGCGATCATGCCGATGGCGGCGAACAGACCGAGGTTGGCCGTGGTCGACGAGGCCTGAAACAGCGGCGACCACTTCTCGGCCAACGTGGCGAATGGCCCGAACCGGTGACCGGCGACAGGGGTGATCAGTGCGAGCGGCCGCAGTGGGTAGAGCTCGGTCGAGCCGGCGGGACGGCTGGTCACCCCGGCCGGGTTCGCTCCCGCGTCGGCGAGCCAGAGCAGCGTGGGTGCGACGGCGCCGGTGGAGCGCGCCCAGCAGGGCGCTCAGGCCGCCGAGGCCGAGGAAGAAGGCGAGGTAGTAGTAGGTGTCGAAGGCGATGAGCGCGGCGGCCGCCAACGGCCACAGCGAGCGCACCGGCGAGAACCGACGCGGGCCCCGCTGCCACCACCGCCACAACGGTGGCGAAGGCCCGACCAACCGGACGCAGAGCACGACGATGTAGGGGATGCACACGTAGAACGCCAGGTTCTCGTGCCCGACGCCGTTGCGGAAGTGGTACGGGGCGAGGGCGTACACGACGGCACCGAGCAGGTCGCCGCCCATCGGCCACTCGATCCAGTCTTGCCCGTACGGTGCGTTGAGCTCGGGGTTGTGGAAGTACCACCCGGTCTCGGCGACGTTCTTGTCGATCATCGCTTCCAAGGTGGCGTCCTGCTCGTCTGAGTCGATCGTCTGGGCGTACTGGAATGGGACATGCAGGGGCTGGTCCCACACCCGCACAAGCACGCTGATCGCCATGGCGGCGAGCAGGCCGGCCAGCACCGCCCCCACCAGCAGCTCGAGGGGACGCAGCCGATCGAACTGCTCTCCCCACGATCGGAGCGGTCGGCCAACCGTTTCCGCAGCTGGATCCGAGTGGGTGGTCAGCTGGGTCATTCCGCCCCAAGCTAGCCAGTGGACACGGCAGACTGTCCGGCATGGCCAGCCTCGCCGAGTTCGCCCGGGTGCACACCGACCTGGGTCCGTTGGAGATCGATCACCTGCAACGACTGGTGGCGTCATGGGGGCTGTTGGCCGATCTCTGCTTCGCCGATCTGCTGCTCTTCGCCGCCGCGGATGACGGCGAGCTGGTCGTGCTCGGGCAGGTCCGACCGGTCACCAATCAGACGCTCTACCGCAGCGACCTGGTGGGCACGGTCGTCGCCACGGGTGACCGGCCGCTGGTGGCCCGTTCGCTCGAGCTGGGCGAGATCATGGACGGCGAGGTCACCAACCAGACGCTGAAGGAGCGCGTGCGGGCGCTGTGCATCCCGGTGCGCTGGCACGGTGAGACCATCGCCGTGGTCAACCGTGAGGCGGCGCCGTCGGTTCGCCACCCGGGCGAGCTCGAACGCACCTACATCGAGGTCTTCAACCGCTTCGCCCGCATGATCGCCTCGGGCGAGTTCCCGTTCGACAGCGAGGAAGGTCCCAGCGAAGAGGCCCCCCGAGTCGGTGACGGCGTCATCGTGCTCGATGGCTCGGGGCGGGTCGAGTACTCGTCGCCGAACGCCATCTCGGCGCTCCACCGGGTGGGAGTGCACGCCAACACCGAAGGCATGCGGCTGGGTGAGCTCGGCCTGCAGGAAACGGCCGTCCGCACCGCTTTCGCCACGGCGGTTCCCGACACCGAGGAGATCGAGCGCGGACCACAGGTCACGGTGCTCATGCGCTGCATCCCGCTCATCGACTCGAGTCATGTCACGGGGGCGGTCGTGTTGTTGCGCGACATCTCCGAGTTGCGGCGTCGCGACCGGTTGCTGCTCTCGAAGGACGCCACCATCCGTGAGATCCACCATCGGGTGAAGAACAACCTGCAGACCATCTCGTCGCTGCTGCGGCTGCAGGGCCGTCGACTCGAGTCGCCCGAAGCCAAGGCGGCGGTCGAGGAATCGGTGCGGCGCATCCGATCGATTGCGCTGGTGCACGAGATCCTGTCGCACGAGGCCGGCGACGACGTGCCCTTCATCGAGATCGTTCGACCGTTGGTGCGGATGGTCGAGGAGGGGCTGATGTCGCCCGACCATCCGGTCGAGATCAAGATCACCGGTGACGCCGGCAAGCTGCCGGCCCCCATCGCCACGTCGTTGTCGGTCGTGCTCAACGAGCTGCTGCAGAACGTGGTCGATCACGCCTATCCTGCCGGCGAGGAAGCCCATCGGGGCCTCGTGCTGCTCGAGCTCGACAACGATGGCACCGACCTGGTCGTGCGGGTCACCGACGACGGCGCCGGCCTGCCCGACGGCTTCTCGTTGGAGGCATCGACTGGGCTGGGCCTGTCAATCGTGCGAACCCTGGTCACCACCGAGCTCTACGGCACGATCGAGCTGGTGCCCGGCGACGGTGAGGGCGACTGGCCCGGCACCGTCGTCGCCCTGCGGGTGCCGTTGGGTGTGGCCGACCGGGACGATGACGCGGAACGACCCCCCGGATCGGGGGGTCGTTGAGCAGGTCGGTCAGCTCAGGCGGAGGCGCGGCGCTTGGCGGCCATCCACTGGCGGCGCAGCTTGCGACGCTCCTCTTCGGAGGTGCCGCCCCAGACACCGGAGTCCTGGTTGGTGGTGAGGGCGAACTCGAGGCACGGGGCCTTGGCCTCGCACTGGTCGCACACCGCCTTGGCCGCAGCGATCTGCTCGATGGCCGGACCCGTGGTACCGACCGGGAAGAACAAGTCGGGATCGGTGTCACGACACGACGCAACATCGCGCCAGCGATCGACGTCCATGGACAGGGAAAGAGAATCGGCCGAGGTGAGGGCCACGATGCCTCCGCAACTAGGGCTTCGCGATCGAAGAATCGACAATCGTGAAGCGAATCACATGCCACCGCGCTGCTCTGCGCGCACGTATGGCTGGAACAGGGAGAACCTACTGGGCCGTCGACCCAGTTTCAAGGGCTACTTGCGGAGTTTTCGCTATGACATATGTCTCGCTTTGGCGTTTCTGACCGAGATTTGGTAGAAGCTCCCGCCGGGCGATCGCCGGGCGGGCCGTGATCAGGAGGCAACCGCTCGTGAGCAGACCACTCGTCATCGGCCATCGGGGGGCCTCCGCGGCCCGCCCGGAGAACACCGTCGAGGCGTTTCGCCACGCCGCCGAGCTGGGCGCCGACTGGGTCGAGCTCGACGTCCGCCGCACCGCCGATGACGCCCTCGTGATCCACCACGATGCCGTGCTGCCTGGTGGGCGGATGATCGTCGAGCTGGCGGCCGCCGAACTGCCCGCCTCCGTGGCGACCCTGGCCGAGGCATTGGCCGCCTGCGCCGGCATGGGCGTGAACATCGAGATCAAGAACGTCCGACCCGACCCCGACTTCGATCCCGATGACCGGGTGGCCGGCACTGTGGCCGAGCTGTTGCTCGCCGGCGACATCCTCGGCGACATCGCCCTGGCCGACATCCTGGTGACCTCGTTCAACCCCCGCACCGTCGCGGTCATGGGCGAACTGGCGCCCAGCGTGCGCACCGGCCAGCTGCTGTTCGACTTGTCCGATCCCGAGGTGACCGCCACCGCCATCGCCCGGGCCGCGGCCGACGGCCACCGGTCGATCAACCCGTGGGATCCCTTCGTCGACGAGGCGCTCATGGCTCGCGCCGGTGACGCCGGCCTGCTCGTCTACCCGTGGACGGTTGACGACCCCGACCGCATGCGCGCCCTGATCGACCTCGGCGTCGCCGGCATCATCACCAACGTCCCCGACGTCGCCCGCACCATCGTCGACCGCTGACGCGGACACCGCACTCCTGGCAACCCCCCATTCGCTACTCGCCGCCCGTGCCTCCAGAGGAGCCGAAACGGGGCCATTCGGCGATACCAGCGACTGTTCCTACTGGCCCAGCCCGCGGCCGCTCATGCCCCCCCACGCCGGCCAGCGCGAGCGCGAGGATGACGAGGACGACGGGGAACCAGTGCATGGGTACCAATCGGCTCAGGGTCGACCCTCGTGAGGTGACCGTGGGTCAGGGGATGACGAGGGCGAGGACTTCGGGCTCGTGGCGGAACTCGAGCGAGCTGACTTCGCCGAGATAGTCGCCGTCGACCTGATAGGGAAACGGTCCGTAGCCCTCGACGGTCAGCGAGGCCAGGTTGTCGCGATGGTCGATCGACCGGTTGCGGCGGATGCGCAGTCCCGAGCCCAAGGCCGACATCCCGAGGCCCAGCATCGTCGCCAGCTCGAGCGACCGGACCGACACCATGGCCAGGCCGGTGTCGAGGGTCGTGCCCGGGGCCACGTTCACCGGGCGGGTGCCGAGGTAGGTGTAGGGGTTGGTGTTGAGGCAGATGCCGAAGTACACGTCGTCGACCACATCGCCGGTCGGCAGGTGCACCGAGAAGCGGGGACGCGAGTGGTCGTAGTCACGGAACCACGTCTCGAAGGCCGAGAACAAAAAGAGGGGATGGCTGGCGTAGCGCTTGAGCGAGGCGCGCCGCTCGACCCGAGCCACGATGGCGGCGTCGAAGCCCAGGCCGGCGTGGAAGAGGAAGTAGCGGCCGTTGACGACGCCGAGCCCGACCCGCCGGATCGACTGGTGGGCGAGAGCTTCGAGCAGCACGGCGGTGGCCTCGATGGCGTCGTCGGGCAGACCGAGGGTGCGGGCGAACACGTTGGTCGATCCGCCGGGCAGCGCGGCCATGGCAGTGGCGGTGCCGGCCAGGCCGTTGGCCGCTTCGTTCAGCGTGCCGTCGCCGCCGAGCACGACGACGACGTCGAAATCCTCGGCTGCCGCACCCTGGGCGAGTCGGGTGGCGTGACCTCGGCGGCTGGTCTCGGCCAGCGTGACCTCGTGATCGGCCGACAGTGCCTTCTGGATCATCACCCGCCCGCGTGCGGTGACCGACGACGCCGACGAGTTCACCAACAGCAGGACCTTCACCATCGGCGAAGGTAGCAGCAGGCCCAGTTTCCTGGATCGTTTGGGGTGATGGACGGCTGGATTTGGCGGCGGCTCGGTTGGCGGCGAAGAATGTCGCCATGAACGTTGTCGTCTGCGTCAAGCAGATCCCGGACCCGGCTGACCCGGGTGCGATGGATCCCGAAACCAAAACGCTCAAGCGAGATGGGAAGCTCATCCTCGATGAGTCCGACTCGTACGGCGTCGAGATGGCCCTCCAGCTGGTCGATACCGCTGGCGGCGGCGAGGTCACCCTCGTCTCGATGGCCCCGAACGGCGAGGTGAGCGGTCTGCGCACCGCCCTCGCCATGGGTGCAGCCAAGGCCATCCTGATCACCGATCCCGCCCTCGCCGGCAGCGACGCCCTCGGTACGGCCAAGGTCCTCGCCGCCGCCATCAAGCGGGTCGAGGGGGCCGACCTGGTGCTCACCGCCACTGAGTCGAGCGACGGCTACACCGGCACCGTGCCCGAGCAGATCGCCGCGTTGCTCGATCTGCCGTCGGTCACCTTCGCCAAGTCGATCGCCGTCGAGGGATCGGCGGTCAAGGTCGAGCGTCAGACCGAAGCTGGCTACGACGATGTCGAGTGCCCGCTGCCCGCCGTCGTGTCGGTCACCGCGGGTGTGGTCGAGCCCCGCTATCCCTCGTTCAAGGGGATCATGGCGGCCAAGAGCAAGCCGGTCGATCAGGTCACCGCCGCCGATCTGGGGCTCGATGCCTCGCAGATCGGCTGGACCGGCGCCCATCAGGACATCACCAACATCGAGGCGGCTGCCTCTCGTCAGGCCGGAGAGGTCGTCGAAGACGACGGCACCGGCTTCGAGAAGATCGTCGCCTACCTCGACAACCTCAAAGTCATCTAGGAGACACTGATCATGACACTCGCAAAGATCTGGGTCTTCGC
>JAYUBX010000063.1:0-8447 GCA_043740665.1 Candidatus Neomicrothrix sp. | reverse complement strand
ACGGCCACCGCCCAGCGAGCGGTGCCTGCTCCGTCCCGCGGGACCGAGTTCTTCGTCGGGCTGGCGGCGCCTTCCCCCACTCCCCCAGCCGTCGTCGAGCCACCGCTCCGCAACCGGTCCCCGTCGGCGGCGCGGTGTCCTCAGCCGACATCCCGACACCGGCACCGGCACCGGCACCGGCACCGACCACCCTGTCGATCGATCTGGACAAGCTGGCCCTGCGGGTGCTCATCGTCGAGGAGAATCCGTTCGACCTGGCCACCCTCGAAACGCTGCTCGAACCGTTCGGGCCCGACGAGCTCAGTGTCATGACGGCGGCGACCCGCGCCGAGGGTCAGGAACTGGCTCGAGCGGGCGGTTTCGACGTCGTCGTCCTCGACCTCGACCTCCCCGACTCGTCCGGCATCACGACCGTGCTCGAATGGCAGCATGCCGTCACCATCGCGGTACCCCTCATCGCCACCGCCGCCGAGGCCGGCGCCGAACTGATCCAACAGGCTCGGGCCCCGGGCGTGGTGCACGTGGTGCAGAAGCCTCACCTCGACCAGTTGGCCGCCAAGGGCGAGACCGGCAGCCGCCAACTGCTCCAACTGCTGCGCACCACGGCGACTCGGCCGGCTTCGCCGTCGCCCACCCGTAGCACCTGACCCGACACGCTGACCACCACGCGCTCACTCAGCGGTAGTAGGTCAGTTTGAATCGGGGCACGGCCCAGATCGCCTTTCTGCTTGACTGACCTGGATGAAGGTGATCTTCTCAGCGGAGCAGGCCGCGGCGTCCTTGTGGGAGTTCGGGGAAGATCGGCTCGCCGACGCAGCCCTCGCCCTCAATGACGACCAGCTTCGTCAGGCGTGGCTGATCGCTGGCAGCTCCTACCTGGCTCCGGCGCCCCTTCCGGCCGGAGGACATCACGTCTCGCTCGGACACGCGTCAGCGTTTGGCGGTAGTGACCTTGGTTGAGGGAAAGCTACGACCCTTGGCTCGCTCACGCAGGCGCCCGCAATCGCAGAAACCAGCACGCATTCACATCCCAGCTCCAGTGCCCCGCCCGGAACGATGACTTGACCGTCCCCCGATTCAAACTGACCCACCACCGACTCAGCTGACTGACGCATCGGGCTCTACGCTCATCGTCGAGGCGAACGTGGTGTCGCCGTCCGGTCACGATCAAGGAGACCACCGTGGACGAAAGCGGCCGTCCGGTCGATGAAGTGCTGGCCGCGCTCGACGAGCGGCGACGCCCCGAGCCGGACGTCCACGCCGGTCGCCTCTTCGGACTCGTGTATCCGAGTGGTGACGACACCCTCGAGGAGCTGGCCCGCGTGGTCAGCGAGCGATACCTCTTCGGCAATGCCCTCAACCCGTTCCGGTTTCCGAGCCTGGCCGAGATGGAGCACGAGGTCGTGGCCAACGTCGGCCAGCTGACCCATCTGCCCGAGGGTGGTGGTGGATCCATGACGTCGGGCGGCACCGAGTCGATCCTCATGTCGATGCTGGTCAACCGCGAGCGGGCCCGCCTGCGGGGCGTCGAACGGCCGACGATCCTGGCACCGTTCTCGGCCCATCCGGCCTACGCCAAGGCCGCGCACCTGCTCGGCATGACCGTCGTCACCGTGCCGCTCGACGCCGGCTACCGGGCCGACGTCGACGCCGCCCGCTCCCTCATGAACGACCAGACCGCCGTGGTGGTCGCGTCAGCGTTCAGCTACCCCTACGGCGTGATGGATCCGGTCGAGGACCTGGCCGGCCTGGCCGCCGAGCGGGGCGTCGCCTGCCATGTCGACGGCTGCATCGGCGGGTTCGTGCTGCCGTTCCTCGAAGCCCTCGGCCGACCGGTGCCGCCGTGGGACTTTCGGGTACCGGGTGTCACCGAGATCTCGACCGACATCCACAAGTACGGCTTCACCCCCAAGGGTGCATCGGTGATCCTGCATCGTGATCCCGACTGGCAGGGACTGCAGTGGTTCCTCTACGACGCCTGGCCGTCCGGCATCTACGGATCGCCCGGCATCGCCGGCGCTCGGCCGGCGGCGCCCATCGCCATCGCTTGGGCGGTGCAGGCCCACCTGGGTCTGGCCGGCTACCGCGCCATCGCCCAGACCTTGCTCGACGCCAGTGACGCGCTCCGCGCCGGCGTCGCCGCCATCCCCGGCCTCGCCCTGGTCGGCGACCCGATCGGTCCAGTCATGGCGATCGAGGCCAACGAGCCCGACCTCGACATCTTCGCCATCGCCGACGACGTCGACACCAAAGGGTGGTTCCTCAACCGCAACACCCAGCCGGCCAGCATCCACGTGATGCTGTCGCCGGCCCACGCGCCGCTGGTAGCCCAGTTGGTCGCCGACCTCGCCGACGCGGTCGACCGCAACCGGGCCGCGGGCCCGTCCGACGCTCCGACGAACGAGCGCGAAGTCCGCTACAGCTGACCTCACGCCCGGTTTTCGACTACGCGAATGTTTCGCTCAGCGAAACATATGAGCGCCGAAACCGGTTTTTAGGCTTCCATGATCACGGGGACGATCATGGGCTTGCGTTTGGTGCGCTCGTTGACGAACTTGCCGGCGGTCCGCCGGACATGGCGTTGCAGGCTCTCGATGTCGGCCGCGTCGTGGGCCAAGGCGGCCTTCACCGAGTCGGCGACGGCGGCCTCGCACTCGTCGAGTAGGCCCTCGGCCTCAGCCTCGTAGACCCAGCCTCGGGTGATGACCTCAGGCCCGGTGATGATCGATCGGCTGCCGATGTCGACGCCGACCACGACCACGACCACGCCCTCCTCGGCCAGCACCCGGCGGTCACGCAGCACGCCGTTGCCGACATCGCCCACGATGCCGTCGACGTAGAGATAGCCGGCCGGCACGCGGGCGTGGGGCTTGAGGCCATCGTCGGTGAGCAGCAACTGGTCGCCGTCCTCGCACACCATCACATGACTGGCCGGCATGTTCATGGTCGACGCGATGCGGGCGTGGGCCACCAGGTGGTGGTATTCGCCGTGCACCGGGATGAACCAGTCCGGGCGCAGGATCGAATGGATCGTCTTGAGCTCTTCCTGCTTGGCGTGACCGGTGGCGTGCACGTCTTCGAGACCCGAGTGCACGACCTCGACCCCGAGTCGGGTGAGCCCGTCGATGACCTTGGTCACGTTGGCCTCGTTGCCTGGGATCGGGTGCGAGCTCATGATCACGACGTCGTCGGATCCGAGCGTGATCCACCGATTCTCGCGGGCCGCCATCAGCGCCAGCGCCGACATGGGCTCGCCCTGCGAACCGGTGCTGATCACGCAGACCTTGGCCGGGTCGAGATCCTTGACGTCGTCGATGTCGACGATGCGGTTCTCGGGGATGGTGAGCAGTCCCATCTCGCGAGCCAGGCGCACGTTCTTCTTCATCGACATGCCCATGGTGGCGATGATGCGGTCGTAGTGGATCGCCGCGTCGGCGATCTGCTGCACCCGGTGGATGTGACTGGCGAAGCAGGTCGTGATGATCCGCTTGCCCTCGGATTCGTGGAACAGGTTGAACAGCACCTTGCCCACCGACTTCTCCGAACGCGAACTGCCCTTCTCTGCGGCGTTGGTCGAGTCGCCCAAAAACAGTCGGATGCCGAACTGGTCGCTGAGCGAACCCATGCGGGCCAGGTCGGTCATGCGCCCGTCGACCGGCGTCAGGTCGATCTTGAAATCGCCGCTATGCAAGATGATGCCCTGCGGCGTGTGGAACGCGGTAGCGAAGCCGTGGGGCACCGAGTGGGTCACGGGGATGAACTCGACGTCGAACGGACCGATCTGGCGGCGCTCGCCGTCCTTCACGATGTTGAACGACGTCTTCTTGAGTAGGCCGGCTTCCTCGATGCGGTTCTTGGCCAGGCCGAGGGTGAGCTCGGATCCGTAGATCGGGAACTCGAGCTCGCGCAGCAGGAACGACAAGCCGCCGTGATGATCCTCGTGACCGTGGGTGACGATGCAGCCTTCGATGCGGTCGGCGTTCTCGCGCAGGTAGGTGAAGTCGGGCAGCACCAGATCGATGCCCAGCATGTCGGCGTCGGGAAACATGAGCCCGCAGTCGAGGATCATGATGCGACCGTCGACCTCGATGCAGGCACAGTTGCGCCCGATCTCACCGAGCCCGCCGAGGAAGGTGATCTTGACGGGCTCAGCCATGCAGTTGGTTCCAGACTTCGAGGGCTCGTTGTTCGAGACCGGCGGGCGCCGGCCCCAGTGGCAGTCGGCACTGCCCGGCCGGTTGGCCGAGGGCGCGCATCATGGCTTTGGCCGGCAGCGGGTTGGGCGTGAGGTCGCCGCCCTCGAAGTCATAGGACTCGAGGAGCAGGGCGTTGAGTTCCCATGCCTTGGTGTGGTCGCCGCGCTCGAAGGCGGCGACCATCTCGGTCATCTCCGGCGCGGCCCAGTGGGCGGCCACCGAGATGATGCCGACCGCGCCGACCGACATCATCGGCAACGTCCACGAGTCGTCGCCGGCATAGACCTCGAAGTCGGCCGGCGTGTCGGCCACCACTCGTGCCGTCTCGGTGGCGTTGGCGGCGGCGTCCTTGAGGCCGACCACGTTGGGCACCTCGTTGGCCAGCCGCACCAGCACCTCGTGACTGATCTTGCGACCGGACCGAATCGGGATGTCGTACAGCAACACCGGCAGATCGGTAGCCCCGGCCACCGCCCGGAAGTGGGCTTCGAGGCCGGACTGGGGCGGCCGGTTGTAGTACGGCGTGACGATCAGCACGGCGTCGAGGCCGGCCGCCGCCGCCTGGCCCGTGAGCTCACAGGCGTGGCGCGTGTCGTTGGTTCCGCTGCCGGCGATGAGGGGTACGTCGACCGCGGCCCGCACGGCCCGCCACACCGAGACCTGCTCGGCGTCGGTCAGCGTCGAACCTTCGCCGGTCGAGCCGGTGACGACCAGACCCTGGTTGCCCTGCTCGACCAGCCAGGCGGCCAGCGCGGCGGCGCCATCGAGATCGACGCGGCCCTCGTCGTCGAAGGGCGTGACCATGGCGGTGATGACCGAACCGAAACGAGCCATCAGGGAGCCTCCTCGATTTCGGACGCGAATTCGGCGCTGCGCTCAATACCGAGCGTGGCCAGCAGGTTCTCGTGCAGCTCGAACCAGACAGTGTGATACGAGTCGATGGTGGGCTTGGTGAACCAGTCGACATCGCCGTTCTGCACCTTGGCCAACGCACCGGCGAGTCGTGAGCCGTAGCCACCGAATCGTGACAGGACTTCGGCCAGGTCGGCGACGATGGGCTGCACGGCGCCGTCGAGCCGCGTCAGACGGGCGATCACCGCGGCGTCGTGAGGCGGATCGGCATGGTCGTTGACGCGCTGGTCGCCGTCGACCGAACGCAGCTGCCAGTCGGTGCACGTCTCGAGCAAGCCGGCGTTGATGGCCAGGAACCGCTGATAAGCGGCGGTCACCGGCGACCGCGAACCCGACCCATCGAGCTCGGCGGCCAGCGCGGCCTCGCCCGC
Source organism: Candidatus Neomicrothrix sp. (assembly GCA_043740665.1). Lineage (GTDB taxonomy): Bacteria > Actinomycetota > Acidimicrobiia > Acidimicrobiales > Acidimicrobilacustridaceae > UBA4742. Next base: position 2,968 of record JAYUBX010000063.1, on the reverse strand, counting down.
TTCACGCCCGGCCGGCGTCAGCATCCAGCCCGTCATCCGGCCGTCACGGAACCGGGCCAGGTCGGCCACCGCCAACTGGGCAAGTCGAGATTCGGTCTCGGGTGTCGGCAGGCCGGCGGCGTCGGCCACGACCGAGGCCACGGCGAACGAGCGCAATCGCAGGCCGAGCAGCACCAGGAGATCAGGATCAGAGGCGGTCGGCATCGGCCCAGACCCTACCAGCGCCCCCGAATGGCCCTCCCCCGCCCACCGGCCCGCCCGATCGCTACGGATTCGGTCAGGTTTGGTGGTCGGCATGGGCCCGCTCGGCGTTTTCGACCGCTTTGTCCCGGGCTCGGCGACGCAGTAACAGCGGGTAGACGATGACGGTGAGCGTGGCGAAGATCAGCCACTGGCCGGCGTAGTTCAGGTGGGGCCCGTCGCCCAGTTCGGGGGCCGGCACCGGCTCGGGCAGATCGCCGGCCTGGGCCGGGTCGGACGACTGCAAGCTGACGTAGACCGGAAACAGCGTGTAGGGCACCTGTTGACGCCACCGGTTGAGATCCACCCTCGACAGCGTGTGCAGCTTGCCTTCGCTGGGGTCATAGGGTCCCGACACGCGATTCTGGGTCGGCAACACCAGTCCGGTGACCGTGACGGTGCCAGTGGGTGGGGCGAACTGGTCGAGTGAGCCGTTCTCATCGATGGCGTACGGCACCCAACCCCGATTGATGGCGACGGCGGTCGAGCCGTCGTCGGCCACCAACGGGGTCATCAGCCACCAACCCGGGTCGCTGTTGTTGCGGGTGCGGTTGCGGATCAGCACCTGGTTGGTGGTGTCGTAGTGGCCGGTGACGGTCACCCGGCGATAGGCCAGATCGGCGGCGTCGGCGCCGGTGGCCGTCGCCGGGATCAACGAGTCGAGCGGGTCGGGGTTGGCTTGCTCGCGGGCGGTGATCACGCGGTTGACATCCCGTCGACCGTGCAGCCGGGTGAGCTGCCAACTGGCGAGGAAGACGAAGGCCACCACGCAGGCGAGAACGAACAGGTGCGACAGGATCCAGCCCGGACGGCGAGCGAACCGCCAGTCGGTTGGGGGCTTTCCGACTGGTGCCGGCGAGGCCACGATCTCCTGGCGGGCGGTCACGAGCCGAGGCTAACGCTGCGCCAAGCCGCGCCCGAATCGGTCACCGCTGCGCCTCGAGCTCCTCGGCCAGGTCGACGGCATCGACCGATTCGAGACCGCCGTCGGCCAGATGCCCTCGCCCGGCGACGGCGCCCCAGCCGGCCGCGCCGAGGCACGCCGCCGCCCCAACTGCGAGACCGGCGCGGGCACCGAACGCCTCGCAGATCGCCCCCAGGATCGGACCGCCGATGGGCGTGCTGCCGAGGAACACCATCGCCTGCAGGGCCAACACCCGGCCCCGCATGGCCGGATCGGATCGCAATTGCACGATGGCGGTCGAGGCGGTCATGAAGGCGATGCTGGCGAACCCCATGGACATCCCGACCGGGAAGGCGAAGGGCAGGCCGGGCGACACCGCCAGCAGGGCCATGGCGATGCCGAAGCCGGCGGCCGAGGTGACGACGTGACGCAGGGTGATCGTGCGCCGCCGGGCCGAGAGCAGGGCGCCGGCCAACGACCCCAGGCTGATGACCGACAGCAGCACGGTGAAGGTACCGACCTCGCCACCGAGGGTGCGGGTGACGAACAGCGGAAGCACGACCTGGAAGTTGAAGGCGAAGGTGCCGATGATGGTCATCATCACCAGCGGGATCCACAGATCGGGCACCGTGCGCACGTAGCGCAGGCCGGCCCGCACCTGCCCCTTGGCCCGAGGCGTGACCGGTGGTGTGCGCAGCTCGGCCGGTCGCATCATCCAGAGGCTGACGATGACCGCGATGTAGCTCAGCCCGTCGACGGTGAAGCACCAGCCGTAGCCGACCGTCTTGATGAGCAGGCCGGCGAGTGCGGGTCCGATGACCCGCGACCCGGTCATGAGGGCGCTGTTGAGGCTCACTGCGTTCTGGACCGAGTCGTCGTTGACCATCTCGACGACGAACGCCCGGCGGGCCGGATTGTCGAACGCGACGGTGACTCCGCCGATCATGGCGACGGCGAAGATGGCGGCCACCGGCGGGTGGCCCGAGAAGGCCAGGGCCGCCAGGGCGAACGACTGGGCCATGGCGATCGCCTGCACGATCATCAACAGGCGGCGCTTGTCGGATCGATCGGCGATGAGTCCGGCCCAGGGCCCGATGATCAGCACCGGCGCGAACTGAAACGCCGTCAGCAGACCGACGGCCAAGCCGCTGCCGGTCAGCTTGAGCACCAGCAGCGTCTGGGTCACGAGGGTCAGCCAGTTGCCGATCTGCGAGATCGACTGGCCGGTGAAGAACAGACGGAAGTTGCGAAAACGGAACGACCGGAAGGTCTCGCGGCGTGCTTCAGGGGCGGGTTCGTCCATTAGCGGGCTGACCGAACGCCGGCGGCGTCGACCGAATCGCCCCTTCCGGCGCCGGCGCCGGTGTCGGCGTCGGCGTCGGCGTCGGCCAGCGCGTCGAGGACGGGCAAGGCCTGCACCAGTCGGCCCAGGTCGTCGTCGGGCAGGTCGAGCAGCCGCGTCGCCAGCCAGGCGGTGCGACGGGTGCGACTTGCCTCGAGCTGCTCGCGTCCGGCCGGACTGATCTCGACCCGGGTCACCCGACGGTCGCTCTCGTCGACCCGGCGTTCAACCAGGCCACGATCCTCGAGCTTGCCGACCACCTTGGTGATGCTCGGCGGCGCGACCCGCTCGCGTGCCGCCAGTTGACCCAGCGTGAGCGGCCCATCGCGGGAGATCGTGACCAGCGCGGCAGTCAGCGTCGGCGAGAGACCGCTCTCGTCTTGCTGGCGCAGCAGCCGGGCCAACCGGGCGACCGACATGCGGAGGTGCCCCGCCACGTCGACCGGATCGACCGGCACATCGGGTGAAGGACGATCAGGGCG
>JAYUBX010000062.1:0-4582 GCA_043740665.1 Candidatus Neomicrothrix sp. | reverse complement strand
GCCGCCTGCGGGGCGTCGGGGGCCGGCCGTCCGCCCAAGCCGACCACCACCTTCTGCGCGGTCGACGAAGACTTCACCGCCTACGGCTTGCTGACCCATCGCCACACGCCCGAGATCGAACAAGCCGTCGGGGAGGGGTCAGGACTGGCACCGGGAGCGGTGCAGGTGTTGTTCACCCCCCATCTGGCCCCGATGAATCGCGGGATCCTGGCCACCTGTTACGGCCGGGCCACCCCGGCGGCCAGCGCGGCCACGGTGCTCGACTGCTTGCACGACGCCTACGACGACGAACCCTTCGTGGTGGTCACCGCCGGATCGCCGTCGACCAAGGCGACCCTGGGCAGCAACGTGGCCCACGTGTCGGCCCACTACGACGAGCGCACCGGCACCGTCGTGGCGCTGGGGGCGATCGACAATCTCGTCAAGGGCACCGCCGGCCAGGCCGTGCAATGTGTGAACCTGCTGGCTGGCCTGCCCGAGACCACCGGCCTGCCGATGGTGGGGGTCTACCCGTGACGAACAAGCAGCCTCCGGCGAACGATGGTCTGGCCCAGGCCACCGAACGGGCAGGCGTGCTCATCGAGGCGCTGCCCTACATCCGTCGGTTCATGGGCACCACCATCGTCGTGAAGTATGGCGGCAACGCCATGGTCGATGCCGACCTGGCTGCTCGGTTCGCCGAGGACATCGTCTTGTTGCAGGCCGTCGGCATTCGACCGGTGGTGGTGCACGGCGGGGGACCGCAGATCGGCGAGCTCATGGCTCGGCTGGGCAAGGAGTCCGAGTTTCGTGACGGCCTGCGGGTCACCGACGCCGAGACCCTCGACATCGCCCAGATGGTGCTGGTCGGCAAGGTCAACCGTGACATCGTTTCGTCGATCAACCGGCACGCGCCTATCGCCGTCGGGCTGTCGGGGGGAGACGCTGGGCTGATCACGGCCACCGTTCGCGACGGCGACTTGGGCTTCGTTGGTGACGTGGCCTCGGTGAATCCGGCCATCATCGAACGACTGCTGGCCGAGAACCTGATCCCGGTGGTGTCGACCATCGGCTCCGACGCGGCCGGGCAGGCCTACAACATCAACGCCGATGCCGTCGCCGGGGCCATCGCCGCCGCTCTGGGCGCTGAGAAGATCATCTACCTGACCGACGTGCCCGGACTGCTGGGCGATCTCGACGATCCCGACAGCCTGATCACCCGTACGTCGGCCCCCGAGCTGCGGGCGATGATCCAGGCGGGCGCGATGACCGGCGGCATGATCCCGAAGATCGAGGCCTGCTTGGCCGCGCTCGACGGTGGCGTCGGATCGGCCCATCTGCTCGACGGCCGGGTGCCCCACGTCGTGTTGCTCGAACTGTTCACCGATGCCGGCATCGGCACCATGATCACCCGCTCGATCGGACTCGCACCATGAACCATCTGCCGGCCACGGCTACCCCGACCGGTCTCGACAACTGTCCGTTCTGGCCCACGTATGCGCCGCCGACCGTGCAGTTCGTGCGGGGCTCGGGCACCGAGCTGTGGGACAGCGACGGGCGCCGCTACCTCGACTTTCTCACCGGCCTGGCCGTGGTCGGGTTGGGTCATGCCCATCCCGAGGTCGCGGCCGCGCTCACCGAACAGGCGAACACCCTGCTGCACACGTCGAACCTGTTCGCGACGGTGCCGGGAGCCGACGTCGCGGTGACCCTCGATCGACTGTTGGGCGGCGGTGGGCAGGTCTTTCTGTGCAACTCGGGGGCCGAGGCCAACGAGGCCGCCCTGAAGTTGGCCCGCCGCTGGGGCGGCTACGGCCGCCACGTCGTGGTGAGCGCCTACGGCTCGTTCCACGGACGCACGTTGGCCACGCTGCACGCCACGGGACAGCCCACCAAGCACGAGGCCTTCCAACCGTTGCCCGAGGGATTTCGTCACGCCGCGTGGAACGACCTCGACGCCCTCGAAGCGGCCATCGACCCGACCGTCGCTGCCGTCCTACTCGAGCCGGTGCAGGGGGAGGGCGGCGTGAACCCGGCCGACCTGGCCTACTTCCAGGGGGCTCGGGCGCTGTGCGATGAGCGGGGTCTCCTGCTGATGGTCGACGAGGTGCAGACCGGTCTCGGCCGCACCGGTCGGTGGTTCGGCTTCGAGCACTACGGCGTGCAACCCGACGTGGTGACGCTGGCCAAGGCTCTGGGCAACGGTGTTCCCATCGGTGCCTGCTGGGCCCGTCGCGAGGTCGCCGGCGTGATGAAGCCGGGTGACCATGGCAGCACCTTCGGCGGCCAGCCCCTGGCCGCGGCCGCGGCCCGCGCCGTCCTCGCCGTCATGGAGCGTGAGGACGTGCCGAGGCGTGCCGAACGGGCCGGGGCCCGGCTCGCCGACCGCTTGCAGCACATGCCCCAGGTGGTTGCGGTGCGCGGTCTCGGACTGCTGTTGGCGGCCGAGCTGAGCCCGGGGATCGACGCCAAGCCGGTGGCCGACGCGGCGCAGGCGGTCGGTCTGATCGTCAACGCGGTCACGCCGACGTCATTGCGATTCGCTCCGCCGCTGTTGGTGTCCGACGACGAGATCGACGAGGCCATGACCATCCTCGAAGCGGTGCTGGCCGCCGCCGATGACCGTGCCGCTGATGATCGTGGCGAAGGAGCAACCCGATGAAGCATTTTCTCGAGGTCGACGACCTCACCATGGACGAGCTGGGGGCCGTGCTCGACCAGGCCGTGGCCCCCGATCCGGCGAGGGTGCTGGCCGGGTTGGGCATGGCCCTGCTGTTCGAGAAGCCGTCGGCTCGCACCCGCAACTCGATGGAGATGGCGGTCGTGCAGCTCGGCGGTCATCCGCTGACGATCCGGGCCGACGAGGTCTCGCTCGACGTGCGCGAAAGCGTCGAGGACGTCACTCGCACCCTCGCCTGCTATCACGCGGCCATCGGTGCTCGCGTCTTCGAACACGCCAAGCTCGAGCGCATGGCTGCGGTCAACCAGGTGCCGATCGTCAACCTGTTGTCCGACGACGCCCACCCCATGCAGGCGCTCGCCGACGTGCTCACCATGCGGCAGAAGCTCGGGACCCTGACCGGTCGGTCGGTCGCCTATGTCGGCGACGGCAACAACGTGTGTCGCTCACTGGCGTTGGCGGCCGGGATGTTGGGCATGGAGGTGCGGATCTCAACCCCGCCCAGCCACGCGCTGCCGCCGGCCGATCTCGACCGCATCCGAGCCGCCGGGGTCGAGCCGGTGCTGGTCGACCGTCCGGCTGACGCCGTGGCCGGCATCGACGTGGTCTACACCGACGTCTGGATCTCGATGGGCCAAGAGGCCGAGGCGGTGGCCCGGCGCCAGTCCTTCGAGGGCTTCACGGTCAACGATCGGTTGATGGCGGCGGCGGGGCCCCAGGCGTGGTTCATGCACTGCCTGCCGGCCCACCGGGGCGAGGAGGTCACCAGCGCGGTGGCCGACGGCACGCGCAGCCTGATCTGGCCGCAGGCCGAGAATCGCATGCACGCCGCCCGCGGCCTGCTGGCCTGGCTGCTGGTGCAGCCGTGAGCGCGCCGGATTCTGTCGATCCGGTCGCGCTGGCGCCGGCCAAGTTGGGCAAGCCGCAACGTCAGCATCTGATCACCAAGCTGATCGAGCATCGCGGCGTGCAGAACCAGGCCCAACTGGTCGAGTTGCTGGCCGAAGAAGGCTGCACCGCGACCCAGGCCACCGTCTCGCGCGACCTCGATGATCTCGGGGCCATCAAGGTGCGGGTGCCGGGCGGCGAGAGTGCCTATGCCATCCCCGCCCTACCGGCCCAGCAGGTCGCCCCCGAGGACCACCTGCGGCGGGTGTTCGGCGACTGGGTCGTCGAGGTCGCCCACTCGGCCAACCTGGTGGTGCTGCGCACGCCGCCTGGTTGCGCGCACGTGGTTGGATCGGCGCTCGACCGAGCGGGCCTGCCCGAGATCCTCGGTACCGTCGCCGGCGACGACACGCTTATCTTGGTCGTCTCCGAGCAGGCCGGTGGTCAGGTCATCGCCGATCGCATGACCGATCTCGCCGGACTCTGATTCACCCGCGCTCGCCTGCCAGCGCCAGCCCGATCCCCCCGCTCACTCGCCCAAGCTCACGCAACCAAGCCCACATCCCGCCATCGTCTTCAGGAGCCAGCCATGCCGAATCGTGTCGTCCTCGCCTACAGCGGAGGTCTCGACACCTCTGTGGCCGTGCGGTGGATGATCGAGGAGATGGGGGTCGAGGTGATCACCGTGGCCTGCGATCTGGGCCAGGGCGGCGACTGGGAAGCGTTGCAGGCCCGGGCCGTCGGCGCGGGCGCCATCGACGCCGTCGTCGTCGACTGTCGCGAAGAGTTCGCCCGCGATTTCGTGGCGCCGGCACTGAAGGCCAACGCGCTCTACGAGAATCGCTATCCGCTGGTGTCGGCGCTGTCTCGCCCGGTCATCGTCAAGCATCTGGTCGACGTGGCCCGGGCGCACGGGGCCGACGCTGTTGCTCACGGGTGCACCGGCAAGGGCAACGATCAGGTGCGCTTCGAGGTCACCACGAGAGCCCTCGCCCCCGACCTCGACGTGGTGGCTCCGGTTCGCAACTGGGGCAT